>JACMNI010000040.1 GCA_014378615.1 Candidatus Saccharimonadota bacterium
CGCTTGAGTGACGATATTCTTAGTTTAAAAAATGGCTTGCAGACCCAGCTCGGTGACCGCTTTGAAAAGAACCAGGCTATGATGATGGGCAGTCTCCAGCGTCAGTTTAGTGAGAGCACTAAACTTATTACTGAAGTTACCCAGAACTTGACCGAACTAAAAGAGTCTAATAAACAGGTACTTGGGATTACGGACGAGCTTAAAACGCTGCAGAATGTTTTGCAGAATCCAAAACAACGAGGAGTCCTCGGTGAGTATCATCTACAATCGGTACTAGAAAACGTTCTGCCCCCAGAACGATTCAAATTGCAGCATCGCATCTGTAAAGATGAAGACGGTAAAGACCTCATTTGTGACGCCGTTGTGCTGCTCGATAAAGGCATCATGTTGCCGGTAGACAGTAAGTTTAGCCTGGAAAATTATAATCGGTTAATAGAATCGCGCGATAAGGCCGAACGTGAAGCCCTCATAAAACTTTTCAAAGGTGATTTGAAAAACCGAATTGATGAAACCGCCAAATATATCCGTCCCA
Source organism: Candidatus Saccharimonadota bacterium (assembly GCA_014378615.1). Lineage (GTDB taxonomy): Bacteria > Patescibacteriota > Saccharimonadia > Saccharimonadales > UBA4665 > UBA4729. The sequence goes on from JACMNI010000040.1 coordinate 533, forward strand.
AAGACGGCACTATGGATTTTGCTTTTATGTTTATACCATCAGAAGCAATTTATTATGATCTGCTTATTAATAAGATTGGCACCACCGGTACTAGCGCCCGCGACATGATTGAATATGCCTTTCGCGAAAAGAACGTTATTATCGTCAGCCCGACCAGCTTTATGGCATACTTGCAGACAGTTCTGCAAGGCCTGCGCAGTCTGCAGATTGAAGAAACGGCCAAAGAAATCCAGCAGCGGGTCGGAGAACTTGGCAGGCATATTCATAGTTACGAAACCTTTATGCAAAAGCTAGGTAATTCGTTGGGTGTTACGGTGGGTCACTATAATACGGCGCACAAGGAACTCAAGAAAATTGATAAAGACGTAATTAAAATTGCCAAAACGGCGCCGAGTGTCGAGCCTCTCATATTGGATCGTCCGAATACTGACGACGAAGATTAAGACTTAAGTAAGTCGATAGCGAGCGCAGCCGTCCAGGAGAAGTTGGCGGCTCCAGCGCCTGACCCGTCACGCGGGTCGAAATATTCGTAGCTGCCAGCCTTTTCTACCATCTCAAGCGTGGACTCGGTGAGGGCAGCGGCGTGGTCTTTGTAGCCATAGCGCTTTAGGCCATCTATGATTAACCAGTTCATGTTAACCCAAGCCGGTCCTTGCCAGTAAAGTCGTGGGTTATACCAAAATGAATTAACAGGAACGCTCGGAATCGGAAAGGCCGGACCAAAGACGTGCTCATTTTCTAGAAGGCGAACTAATTGAGCTGCTCGATCTTGGCTTATAGTACCGGCGTAAAGCGGTAATAGTGTTGCTATAGTAGGCGTCTTTAGTAAGCGGTGGGTTACGAAATCGCGCGAGTAATATTGGCTAGAGTAAGGTTCCCACAACTCCTCTAGGGCTTTTTCGGTACGCCGCATGTTGGTGGTAAGATTGGGTGGCAGCGTTTGCTTCAAACTAGTTGCTATGTGCTGGAGCTGGGTATTTGCGCGAATAAATATACTGTTGAATGAAAGATCCTCTATGGTTAATAGTGAGTGATCTAAAATTTTGTTGGCATCGTACGATTTTCGTCGTAAGCGCCGCTGTATATCGAATAAGGTCAGGGCCTCTATAGTTGAGAAACGTTCGTCCATCGGAACGCTGTGTGTATCCCGTCTAAATAGATTGACGACTTTATCTAGTTTTGAAAGTCTGATACAGGTTATCCAAAATGGCAATTGATGCTCGTGCATCTCGGCTATCCACGGTGGCGTATTATCTAATCCCGTTTCCCAAGGGTGAATTTGCAGTACCAAGCCTTCGTGGTGGGGATCGCGATCGGCGTAGAGCCATTCGTGATAACGAACTAACGCGGGGTACATCAGGGCATACCAAGTCCGGCGTTCCGGCCAGTCCATTTTAGCGCCGACCTGCACAACTGCATCGGCTAGCATTGGCGGCTGGGTAATGCCGGTCGTTGTAACACCGTTTGGCGCATTAGGATTAACCCAGCTGCGCCAAATGTTGCGATCGGTACGATACTGCGGGTCTTCTCGGAAAATAATGTTCGGCAGCATGCCGTTGTGCCATTGGCCCCGCAATAAGCTGAGCAATTCGGTTTTAGCTCGTTCGACATCAAGATGGCGCATGCCAATAGCAATAAAACAGCTGTCCCATAACCACTGATGCGGGTATAGTCCGTGGGCTGGCTGCGTATAGGTACCCCGGTCATTCATTGCTAATACGGCGGTGGCGGCGGTAAGAAGATCGGGCACATCCTGCATATGCTTAACAGTATAGCGTAATTAGACTAACGGTAGTTAGTAAAGCTGAGCGGGAAATCAAATTCAGCGCCGCGTAGTAGTTGCATGACTTGTTGCAGATCGTCTTTGCTGGTACTCATAACTCTAACCGTGTCGCCTTGGATCTGGGGTTTGACTTTGGGAAATTGCTCTCGGATTAACGCTGAGACTTTTTTAGCCTTTTCCTGATCTAAACCTTGTTTTAGAGGCACTTCCTTAGTGGTCTTTAAGTTGCTCTCGATAACATCTTTAGAGGTATCTAAGAATTTCTGGCTTTGCTCACGGGCGGCCATCTTTTTTCGGACAATATCCAATATGGCGTCGATCTGCCATTCGCCGTTACCGGTAATTTTAAACCCAGATTTATCGCCATCAAGCCAGTCAATTTCGGCGGGTGTGCCCTTAAAGTCGTAGCGGCTGGTGATTTCGCGCTGCGCTTGGTCGAAGACGTTATTCATCTCGGCTTTGTCATATTCGCTGACTACATCAAATGAAAAGTTTGCCATATATCAATAAGTATACCGCAGTCTAGTCCAAATTACCGTGGAGCCGGAATTTCCGGTTCTATCACAGCCATCGAATAACCGGGAGCGTTAAGATCAAAAATATGGTCTGCTGTTACGCGTGGTACGACATCTCCAACGACCGAGATACCGTCAGCGCCGCACTGCACGTCCACCATTTCAGAAGTTTCGGTTTTAAGGGTATACGTGGCATCGAGGGGCATAAGTACCTCGTCCATTGCCGTACCAGTGGCATATATTTTGCGACTTAATACCGTTTGTTGCTTCTTGCCATTTGGGGTCTGTGCTATTTTGCCAAAATATCGAGTAGTTCGTACCGTTTTGTCATCAAGTTCTCGGGTGAATTCTACCATTACCTGTTGGCCTATATAATGTTTTACTGTTGGGTTAGGCTGAACCTGTTCAGTGGGAGCAACTGTTTCAAAATGGGCCAGATCTAGCATCTATTGTTCCTTTTTAATTGTTAACTAGTACTTTAAGAACAGTGTAGCTACATAAGCAGTATTAAGATAGCCATATAGAGTTGTTTTATTATCGTCAAAAATAACTCTGCTGTTATACTTATTGCTAACATGAATTATCAGAATGAACAGATAGACGAAACTGCTAAAGTTTTAAAAAACCGACTGCCAGAACTGAGTAATAAAGCCGATATTCTTAAAGCTGTTGAACTTAAAGCCCTATACGATCAATTGCGTTTGCTGCCGAACGACGAAAAGGCTGGCTTTGGAGCCGAGGTAAACACCTTGCGACAAGAACTCTCCGCCTTAGTAAGTGGCCAACAGGTTGAAGACTCCGAATTACCGGCTATAGATATCACAGCACCATTTGACCTTAATATTGCTGTCGAGAACCGACCCCGGCTACTGCCGAGCGAGCAAGGCACGATCCACCCGCTTATGTCAGAGCTAGCCAAGATATTAGACATTTTTTACCGCATGGGTTTTACGGCAGTAGAATCCCGAGAGATAGATGACGACTTTCATATGTTTGGATCATTGAATTTCCCTGAAAACCATCCAGCTCGCGACCATTACGACACGTTTATGACGGAACAAACCGGCAGCGATGGCAAATCATTTATTGCTCCGGCCCATACCAGCACAATGCAGCACCGCGTCATGAAACATTATATAGAGCAGCTGGAACAAGGAACCCCCATCGCAGCTGTTATCCCGGGACGCGTTTTCAGAAATGAAGATCTAGATGCCCGCCACGAGCACACTTTTTATCAGGTAGAAGGTGTGTATGTAGCTAAAGATGTTCATGTCGGCAATTTAATTGCAACCTTGAAAACCTTTTTACAAACCTACTATGGCAAAACTTTAGAGGTCAAGACCCAACCGTTTTACTTTCCATTCACAGAACCCAGCTTCGAATTCGCACTCAGTTGTCCTTTCTGCGATAAAGCCGGCTGTAATATCTGCAGCCAAACAGGTTGGATTGAACTATTGGGCTGCGGTATGATTCATCCCAATGTATTGCTACAAGCTGGTATCGACCCTGAAGTCTACACCGGCTATGCCTGGGGCTTCGGCATAGAACGCCTAGTAATGATGAAACACGGTATTGAAGATATTCGCCATTTTGAGGCCGCTAAATTAGATTTTCTGAGGCAATTCTAATGAAGATAAGTTATAACTGGATTCAAGAGTATCTCGATTTTCCTTTACCACCCGTTGATGAATTGGTCAAAAAGATTGGTGCCCAATTAGGGGAAGTTGAAACCGTTGTCGACCTTGGGGCTAAGTATAAAAATATAATCATCGTAAAAATAGTTTCTTGTCAGCCGGTGCCTGACTCAGACCATTTAAACGTTTGTTTGATTGACGATGGTGGCATAGCGAAAGACGTAGAGCGTGATGAAAATGGGTTAGTGCAAGTCGTATGCGGGGCGCCAAATGTACGAACTGGACTAATCGTTGCCTGGTTGCCGCCTGGCTCAACAGTGCCAAGTAGCTTCGATAAAGATCCTTTCGTGATTGGCTCCCGCCAGCTGCGCGGTGTTATGAGTAATGGTATGTTGGCGAGTCCTCATGAATTGGCTATTGGCGACAGCCATGACGGCATACTAGAGCTGGGCGAGCAGACAGCCGGTACCGGTTTCGCCGACGCCTATAAACTCGATGATCATATTATTGATATTGAAAACAAGATGTTCACGCATAGGCCGGATTGCTTTGGGATCTTAGGCGTGGCCCGCGAGATTGCTGGTATATTAGGTCAGGCCTTCCGGGAGCCGAGTTGGTTTGAGACGTTCGCCAAAAATTTAGCACCTTTAGGTGAACCACTGCCATTAGTGGTGCGCAATGAAGCACCACAGCTAGTGCCCCGGTTTATGGCCTTGGTGCTGCGCGACCTGCACATAACGTCGAGTAGCGTCCAGCTGCAAACCTATTTAAGCAGGGTTGGAATCCGCCCAATAAGCAACATTGTGGACGCGACTAATTACTATATGTACCTTACGGGTCAGCCGTTACACGCCTACGACTATGACAAAGTACGGGCCATTGATAATGGTGATACGGCGACACTTGTGGCCCGTCAGCCGCGCGAGGAAGAGCAGCTAACCCTGCTTAATGGTAAAGCTATAACGCCTCGCATCGGATCGGTAGTAATTGCGACCGAGAGCCAGCTCATTGGATTGGGCGGTGTCATGGGTGGCGCTAATACCGAAGTCGACGCCAATACTATAAATATCATTCTTGAAAGCGCCACGTTTGATATGTATTCAATACGTAAAACTAGCATGGTGCATGGGCTATTTAGTGAAGCCGTCACTCGTTTTAACAAAGGCCAGAGTCCGTTACAAAACGATCGTATTCTAATGGCCGCCGCGCGCCATATCTGCGATACAACCCAAGCTACTTTTGCCAGCGATATCATCGACGAAGTTGCTCCCGGCTTGCAGGTGAATCAAGCCTTCAGTGGCTTAGTAACGGTCACCACTGAATTTATTTCCGCTCGGCTGGGCCATAGATTCTCCATAGCAGCGATTGTCGAATTACTCACTAATGTCGGCTTTAAGGTAGAGGCTAGTTCATCTGAAGCGCCAGACCAACTGACCATTAGTGTTCCATTTTGGCGCACCGACATAGCCTTAAAAGAGGACATCGTAGAAGAAGTCGGCCGGTTGTATGGTTTTGACAAATTGCCCCTGGAACTGTCAGCGCGCAGTCTAGCCCCGGCTAACAAGAATCCTTTACTCGAATTTAAAGGTTCCATCAGATCAATACTAC
>JACMNI010000041.1 GCA_014378615.1 Candidatus Saccharimonadota bacterium
GCTAATATTTGTTATAACCGGCGTTGGCTATTCGCTGCCTCCCGTTCGAGCCAAAGCCCGGCCAGTGTTTGATTCGCTTTTCAACATTTTATATGTAGCACCAGCCTTCGCTGTATACTCTGCGGCAACCGGACAATTGCCGTCAGTGCTAGCAATTGCTGCTGCAACTTTGTGGTGCATGGCAATGCATGCCTACTCAGCGGTACCTGACATCAAGGCCGACGCAGCTTCGCGGACCGCTACGGTTGCAACATTGTTTGGTCGTCAGCCGACACTTTGGCTTTGCGGTTTGGCTTATACTGCGGCTGCCGGCTTGAGTTATGCTTTGATCGGCTGGCCGGCTTTGATCGGCGGAGCTGTTTACCTGGCTTTAATTGTTTTATCGCTGCGTACCGACACCAACGAACAGTTGTTTAGGCTGTACACTTGGTTTCCGATAGTCAATACCGTACTCGGCGCTGGTCTGTTCTTTGCCACTTTACTAGGCTAAATCTTAGTAATGATAGCCAGAACTTATTTACGGCATAAAGCTGTAGTTTATTTAAAAACGCCACTTAGTGCCCGAGCGCCGGATCTTTAATGTTGTTTGTACCCAAGTGCAGCGGACAAGCTAAGTGTCGAACTGCTCTGTAGTTTAGTCTACGCAGCTATTTCTCTTTGCTCACGAAGATCAGGTATCAATACATTGCTGGGTATACGGGTTTAATCTGCCGGTACGGTCTTCCTTATATTATGAATACCCACGTTATCCTATTACGCCTACTTCCGACATTGCGGTATATGACATAGGTTGCGGAGCAAGTGGTCTGACTAATTCCAGCAATCCTCCAATGATGACATATGTAAAAAACAGCGCAACAGACCAAAGTAAGCTAATACAGATTGAAGTAACGATTGTGGTCAAAAAAGATCTGCGTGTTTTGAGCAGACGAAGGATGGCTCCATTAATCAGAAGTGCTACAAGCATAGGGGCTAGTATTGAGACGAAAGTATTAGTATTCGAGTCTAATAGTTCAATAAGAACTAAATAAGCGATTGTAATTGAAAAGATAAAAGACAGAATAATTTTGATTATTTGAAACACTATTTTTTTAGCATAATCAAATAATACTACCTCAATCTCGCACTGTCGAGAATGTGCTTATGCTTTGGTGCAGCGTTCTATACCAAGTTAGAACCGCATTAGTATGATTAACGCTGGAATATAGGACTAGATTCGTAAACTTGTTTAAGGCGCTCAACTTCTGCTTCGCTTATATTTGAATAACCGTATGCTTCAAGAAACTGGCTGCCGTAACCTCTCCCAAGATTGAATTGCAGGCTCCAAATGGCTGCCGATAAATCAACTTCAACGTCACCTAAACCCATATCTCCTAAGTCAACAAAACCACTAAGGTTATTTGCGCTGAACAATATATTAGGAAGACAAGCGTCTCCATGCACGAGTGTAGTACCAGGAATGTAAGCTTTGAAAGGGCAATCTTGAGAACTCTTAGAATGAAACTCTTTTAACGCAGATGCATATTTGGTTACAATATCATTAGCTTGCAAGCTCTCAGATAATTCGGCTAAATCTCTGCCTTCAACTTCAGTCATTAATAATGCCTGCTGGTAATCACGCATATTCTTAGCAACGATCTTTGGGACGGGTAATGTTCCTTGGAGCCATTTTAGTTTTTCAATCTCAAGACTCAAATCATCAGCAATCTTCAAATACCATACGGTATTACCAGACGCTAACTTGAATACAGCACTGTGAGCCCCGCTTCGCACTTCACCCACTGAGCAGGGCACGCCTAATAGCTTTAAGGCCCAGTTAACAAATAGATTAGACGGATATTCACTTACCATAGACGCATTATAAGGTAATGTAAGCTAGCTGACGCATTGAGGTCAATAATGTGAAGTTCAACTTAGGTACTGCTTAGATAATCTTTTAAGACCAGTATAGTTTCGCGTAGGCTACTTTTTGCAGGGTGTCCTGTATCTATGTTATGTATAACTTCATCAGGAGTTAGCCATTCTGCGCTTATGAAATCATCGGGATTGAGAGATGGCGTGACATTGCTCCTCAGCATGTAAACGCTGCGAAAATACCTCACATCATCAGACTTCATTTTAGCTACTAACTGCAATTTATCTTCCGTTACATCCAGATTTATCTCTTCTTTAGTTTTACGAATTATAGTTTCTGTATAATCATCACCCGACTCTACATGTCCAGCAGCGCTATAATCGTAACCGTTGGGAGCGATTGTTTTAGTGGAAGTACGTACAGGTATCCATATCTTACTGTCATCATTTATGATGAATAGTTCAGATGCACGTATGTACCCAAGATTTTGCTCTAAGAGATTTTTATAATCGCTTCTTTTGATGGTTCCAATTACGCTGTCATTTTCATCTACAAGGTCTAAAATCTCGTCCATGCAGTTATATTACCAAACATCATTGAATCCGAGAAAAAATTACTGAATGTGCTTATGCTTTGGTGCAGCATTCTGTACCAAGTTAGAACTTTAATAGCCTAGATAAGTCTAGTAGCCACCAGCTAATCTAGGAGGGTCATTAATTTGATATGATATTGATATGAATCAGCAGAAAAAACTTGATCAGTTACAAATTTCGATTGAGCTATGTAATTTGATGATCGATGCCTTAGAGCGAATGGACGAGCAAAGTGCTGCATCATTAGAAGTAATTATAGGTAATCTTTATAGGCTTGGGCTGCTTAAGAATAAAGAAACTGCATTACCATTTGAAGGTGAATTTCTTTCAGGAGCACTGATAAGTGAATATATTTTTGAAAAGAAAAATGGTGCTGTAAAACAAGAAGACTTCAGTTCATATAATTTTAATGTTGCCGATGCGCCATCAGTGGAATTAATTAGAAAAGCAAGGATTCAATTAGAAGAAAAATCTAAAGAGATAACTGCTAGTATAAGTGTTGTAAACGATAAAAAGATAGCTGAACTTATGAAAAGTAACAGTAAGTGGCGAGAGCGCTAATCTGTATTTATTGAGATTATTCATTTTTTTATTTCCAGCTTGGTATAACGAATATCAGAACCATAACAACAGATTGAAAAATGAGTTACCGGAAGTGGTGCAGCATTCTATACCAAGTTAGAATCCTATTGCAGCTACAAATATGAAATATACAGTAATTAGTAAATCAATATTTCCTAAGGCACAGGTTACGAAACAATTGTTTCAACTAATTTTAAAAGTCCGCCTAACAGTACATAAGCTGCAAAAACTATTGCTGCCCATATTATAATAATAAGAACTGAAGTAACGGCTGTAGTTAAAACGATCTTATGTGTTTTGAGTAAATAAAGTAAAACTACATTGATCACGATAGCTACTAAAGGGGTAATAATTATTAAAACGATGATACCGATATTGAAGTATAAAAGTTTATCAAGTACAACATAAGCCACTCCAAGCGAAACTATTAACGATAAAATTATTTTGCCTATCTGTAGCACTATTTCTTTAAACATAGGTGAATAGTACTAGTATATTTAAGAATTGTCTAAAATTATGCTTATGCTTTGGAGTAGCATTGTTATCACAAAATAGAACTGAATTACGGCTTAGCTAAATCGTTGGTCAGGCAGATTAGACATACTAATCAAAATATTGTTGTTTATCTCTAAAGATATTTTTGATTGCGATTAGCTTTTCAGTAGCTGCGTTTCCGATGTTCAGCGCCAAATTACTGAGCCGTCAGCCTGATCAATAAAGCCCTCACTGAACCGAAAGTTAAACCTATTTGTTTGCATAGTCCACCGGCACTCATTTGTTCTGGTCATAAATAGTAGCTATATTTTCGCCTTTTTGCCAATGCGCATAGGCAACGTCTTCACCTGCTATAAGAGACAAGGCGCTTAAATCCAATTGACGTCTTGAAACCCAGCCCTTACTATCGGAGACAATCATACCGTCTTGGATGGCGACAGCTGTGTCGTGGCCGGTCGGCACAGCGTAGCTGGGTTGAGTGGCCTTAAAGCAAGGTACGCTTCTGGATTCCAACACTGCTTGAAGATGACTAGCAACAAATGTCCCCATTTCTATGGCTGCATGTGCAGTGCCACTGTATTCAGTAGATGCTGAATCGCCGATCACATACACTGAGTCGTGGGTAGTTAAAAGATTATGGTCAACCAGTACTCTTCCCTTATGGTCAACTTCAAACAAGTCTGAGCGTTGTCTGAAATAACTGTTTGCACTACTGCCTGCGGTCCATATGAGCAAATCAAATGAAAGCGCCGCGCTATCGGCAATATACAGTGATTCTTTACTGGCGCGAATTACTTTTTTACCACAAAGCACTTTAACCTTGTTACCTAAACAATCTTTGACTCGTAATGCAAAATCTTCAGGTAATGACCCTAATAGCCGTGACTGACCTTCAACCAATATCACATTGACACGACTGTCACCTGTAATTAATTCAAAGAAATGACTGATAGTCGCGGCGACCTCGACGCCCGTAGGTCCACCTCCAGCGACTATGACCCGGGCGGGAGCGGCTTTATGAAACCCTTTGGTTGCAAGTACTGTCAGCGCCTTGCGAAGTTCTAAAGCGTCTGCCAATGAATACAGTGTTTTAGAGAACTCGCGCATGCCTGGTATGCCGAAATACTCCGGCTCATAACCAAGCGCGAGCGTTAGGCTGTCGTAATAAATCACTTTACCGCTCAATAGTTTTATATGCTTGGTCGCTGGATCGAGATCTATCATAAAGTCTTGAAGGTACTCGATATTGGTGTCTCGGAATATTTCTCTATAGGGAATAACCGTTTCAAGTGGAGAATACCCATTCGCGCTGCGGTACAACGACCCGTGGTATTCAAAATTTAACTGCGGGTTAATCACCAATACCGACATATCATCTCTGTTTGCGAGCAACCTAGCGGCGCGTAAGCCTCCGAAGCCGCCACCGACGATTACATGTTTATGAATAACAGACATACACCTAGTATAAAGCTTGTGCTTGAAATATAATACAAGACAGAATGCTTAGCAATTTGATTAAAGGGGAAATACTTAGTTCCGCTGCGGCCCGTGAGGCTTACTCGAAAGATGCGAGTATATTTCAGGTTTATCCTTTAGCGGTTGCAGTCCCAAAAGATATTGATGACGTTTCAAGAATCATCAACTATGCAACGACCGCCAATAAACACGGTGGGAACCTAGGTATTGCTGCGAGAAACGGTGGAACGTGTATGTCGGGCGGACCATTGACTGAGGGGATAGTCATCGACACGCGGCACCTAAACCGTATAAGCGACGTCGATACTTTTCATAAAACGATCTTAGTCCAAGCTGGCGTTATGCACCGTGACGTTGAGAAAGCTGCCAGCGCCCAGGGTTTGATTTTTGCTCCTTATACTTCGTCTAAAGATTTGTGTGGCATCGGCGGCATGATAGGGAACAACGCTTCAGGTGAACTATCTTTAGTCTACGGGCCTACCAGTAACAATATTGAAAGTCTCAAAGTACTTTTGTCAGATGGCAAAGAGTATGAGTTTATACCCTTAAACCGACGACAGCTTAAGCAGAAGCTCGAGCTGATGACGTTTGAAGGCGACATATATCGCAAGATGACTGCGCTCTTAAGAGACAATCGGCAGTTGATAAAGACGCATCATCCGCGGGTTACGAAAAATGCCGCCGGCTATGCGCTATGGGAACTTTGGGATCAACAAGAACATATGTTCAACCTGGGGCGGTTATTTATCGGCGCACAAGCTTCGCTCGGTATTGTAACTGAGGCATCATTGAAACTGATTGATAAGTCGCCACACCAACAAATGATAGTATGTGCGATTGACAGCATCAGCCAATTAACTGACGTCGTAAGGACTATTGTTCATCATGGCGCCAGTATCTGCGAGACTTTTGATCACCACACATATGAATTAGCCCAGCAGCAGTACCCTGCTGATGCTGATAATGCGAACTTCGCAAACGGCAAGCATATGGTCGTATATGGAATATTTGAAGGCGACACCAAAGAACAGGTCGAAGTCTTGGCTGGACAAGCTAAAAACGTTATTGAACAAAGTTTGCACGCTTCCGTATTCTGGGTAGAGTCAGACGACATAAAAAGTAGTTATCAAGCTATTCGTCGCTACAGTTACAAGATGCTTAAAGAGATGAATTCAGACATCAAAAAAGCAATGCCATTCATAGAAGATACGATAGTGCCACTAGAACACTATGGTGAATTCGTTTCGGCATTGGAAGCGTTATTGGAAGACTATGACATGACCTACACCTATGCTGGGCATATCGGCGAAGGCAGTATCAGACTCATACCTTTGGTTACTAAAAAACCGGAAACTGCTGATGCGATCATCGAGCTCGAAAGTCGAGTCAATAACTTAGTCCTTGCTTTCCGCGGCTCCATAAGCGTCGACCATAACGACGGTATCATTAGAACGCCATACTTGGAGCAACAATATGGTAGCGAGATGGTACAGGTATTTCAACAAGTTAAAAACATTTTTGATCCATATAATATCTTCAACCGTGGCAAAAAAGTTAATGGCACTTTAGAGTTTGCCCGTGCCCATATCGATTTATAATCTTTGCTGACTCCATCGGGTCGACAATAACACTTAAACTTAGCAATAAGGTTATAAATGATAGTTTGGAAGTGGTGCCCCGGACTGGATTCGAACCAGTGACCTTAGGCTTAGAAGTCCTCTGCTCTATCCAGCTGAGCTACCAGGGCGCACCGTGTGCTTTCGCACGCTGTTATCATACTAGTTATAGCGCTGTGGCGCTAGTTATCAGACGGGGCGGGGCACGGGAACCGATTGGCTGTCGGTGCGGCGGGCGCGCTTGTACAATAAGAAGATCATGAAATTTATTAGGAATGTTATGGCTATAGACGAGTAACGGCTCCATGGCTGGTTGTAAAATAGCCCGAAGTCATAAAAAGCATGAAGGCCAATGGCCGTTAGGTATCCAGTAACTACAACCCGCTGCGATAGACCCAAAACTTTTTTCTTAGCAATGGCGTAGCCAATGATGCTTGTGAACCCGGCGTGCATGAAGGGAATAGTAATCACTCGAATCAGGCCAACCTCCGTCCCATAGGTGAGGGCGTAGGTAATGTTCTCGAGGGCACCAAAAATAAGGCCGGTAATGCCGAAATAGATTATCCCGTCGCTGACTTCGTTAAAGTAGCCTTTATTGTAAATGAAGCGTTTGAGTGGCACGGCTTTACTTAGTTCTTCAATTACCCCAATAGCAATACAGCCAAGAATGATTGTTAAAACGCCGATGTGCATAGCGGGTTGACCGGGTACAGGCAGCGCGGTTGAAGGTATAATAAACAGTTCCAGAACGCTACCTATAATGACCGCAAAGAAGCCGAGCATACCAGCGTAAGCTAGCGCCGTGATCGGCTCGCGTGGACCTTTGTCACCACGCACCAGATAACGGATGAGCCAGATTACCAGTAGTAGCTGTAAACCAATAACAATAATCATATGCGACAGCATAATACAGTTCCGGCCAGTTGGCGAGTAATTTTCTTTACGCAGTAGTATCACTAGGCCGTGTAGACTAAGGGTATGAGAGTTTTTGAGAGACCAGTTTTAGGTGTTGTAGTTGGACTAGCATTACTAGCTAATCCCGTCGCGACTTTTGCTGCCGTTCCACCGGTAGAAGGCCAACAAATAAGGATCACGGCTACCGTGCAACCCATGCGCTATATTATTGTCGATACTTCAGGATCGATCCTGCAAATAATAAGTAACACTGACAATAAAGATATAGTTCCAAGTGTGTACGTAGGCACTATTTTAGAAGTTAATCAGATTCCGCTTACCGAGATAATCACTAATCAAGAACAAATTATTCTAAAGAATAAAGTTGTTAAGCCAGGAGTGCTATATAAGCGTCCAGCCTTAGTCGTGGCCCCACCTAAAAACATGGTTCTGACGTTATTATCGCCAACGCAAAAATAAGTATCTTGTTAATTCCTAATTAAGGACGCGAATTGGCAGTTGCTTAACTTTGACTATCTTGTCTTGCACAGGAGTAGACGGACCATTAAGTATGGCCCAAAGTTTGTATTGGTCACTGACAGACGTACGGACACAGCCGTGTGATTGAGGCGTAGTCACACTAGGTTTCATTGCCCTAGAGCCATGTATTGCAAAACTGTTATCGCTTTCGAAGTACAGTGGCTCCAACATGTTTCCATTTCCGCTTTCAGAAGGGTACTTGGTACTGTTGTGCCAGCCAGTCCGCGCAAAAGCAATTGAAGTATTTACGGTCGGAGTTATGTGCCCGGCGGCTGTATTACCAGTCGAAACTGGAAATATATTAGTTATGCTGTTGTTGGTGCTTACTCCTAACACTTGGCAGGTTTTAGAGACAATAAGTCCGGAAGCGGCATAAGTGAGACTATGTTGAGTTTGCAGTTGGCGGATCTCTTCTATAGAAGGGGCGGCTAAGCTGGCCACGTGTCCGGTAAACAGTCGCTTGGCACAAAGGGCGCGCCGAGTTTGCGGGCCCGCCTTGCCGTTCTCAGGAAGATTTGGCATACCTAGGCGTGTTAAATCACCATTGAGGTCATGCTGGAGCACTTTTATATCTTGTACAGAAGGGGACGGAACGGCGTCGGCTTCTTGAGCGGTTCCTAATAAAATGCCTGCCGTTAGGGATAGGGCTAGGCCGGTTGCTGCTAATCTCTCACCGGTAACGGTATTCATAAATTATATTATACTGTAAGAATGATAATAACACAAGTACTAGTTTGGTGCGGGTGTGGAGAGTCGAACTCCAATCACCAGTTTGGAAAACTGGGATAATAACCGCTATACGACACCCGCTAACAGGGGTAATTATAGCACATAATTAAAAAGAGCACTCACCGATGGAGTGCTCCTTTGCAGTTTATATTTATTTTGTTAAGAAAGCTGGCGACGGGAGGTGGCAGTTAAGGCACCAGCTGCGCCGATGATGAAGAGCCCTGCAAAGAGGTTCAACAACATTGTGCTTCCGGTGTTAACTAACTCGCCTGCGCCAAGCCCAGCATTGCTGTTTTGAGCAGCAACAGTTTTTTGCGGGGTAAAGACATTTAGAACGGTGCTAGCAGTGGTAAGTGGGCCGCCGCCTCGTCCAACTGTTTCACACGGAGTATTCGTGAAGGTTAGTGTTTGAGTAGTAACTGCGCCAACCGCAAATTTAAAGCCGGTTTGAGCAACAGCTGTAATAGTAACGGTGCCACTGCCCTGGTATTGACCAGTAGTAGCAGGAACGCCATTTACCTTATAGGTTACGCCTGTGGTGGTCGGGATAGTGAAGGTGTCGTTGGCTGTGCCACACTTGTCTTCAGCGGTTACGGTGGCTGGCATAACGGTGGTTGCCATTACGACTGGTGTTAAGCAGTGAGTGTCCAACAGTGCTTGGTTACCGCGGGCTTGGTAAGTGTGTCCATCGTAACTAAAGGTTGGGGTAATGTCGTCGGTGTGGATTCGGTAGTGACCGTCGTAGGCTCCGGCTGCATTTACAGTTATTTCTTCGTAGGGATTATTAGAGGATCTGGTAGCGTGACATAGGGTTACATCTTTATCTTTTTCATTAACAAATGTACAAGTGACGTTTGTTCCAGCGGCAAGTGTAAACGTTACAGTCCGTCCACTGTTACTGATTACCCGTGTCGTATTAGTACAAACGATGTCTTTGACTTTCCAGTCTGTTACGGCGTTCTCGGTAACAGTGTACTGTCCAGGCGTAAGATTACTGTAGGTAACAGTGTTGCTGGTGCCGGAAGTATTGGTTCCGTCGTCATCCAGTGTGAAAGTCGTAGAAGTAGGTGTAGCCACGGCTCCGCCTACGTAAGTGAAGTCCTGAGGGTCTGTACCGTTCTTAACATCTTTAATGATGGTTACTGAGCCAGGAAGGACTACTGGGGGAGTGACAACGTCTTTTTCATTAACAAATGTACAAGTAACGTTTGTTCCAGCTGCAAGTGTAAATGTTACAGTCCGTCCATCTTCGCTTACAGACTCCTCTGTATTAGTACAGTCAATGCTCGTAACTTCCCAGTCTTCGACAGCGCCTTCACTAACTGTGTACTGGCCTGCTGGAAGGCTTGCAAATGACTTAGCGTTGCTTAATGCATTAGTATTGTCGCCGTCATCATCAAGTGAAAAGCTTGCTGAGGTGGGTGCTGTGATAGCGCCACCTGTGAAAGCGAAGTCCTGATTATCTATGTCGTCATAAACATCTTTAACGATGTTCACAGAGCCGGTAGTTACTACTGGTACAACCGGGGGAGTAGTTATTGTGCCACAGAACTGCACGTTAGATATGCCTGCCTGCTCAATATTATTGGCGAATACATGATCGCTGTTATCAAAGGTGCCTTGTTGTACGGAGGGGCTGAAAGCAAATATTTTTGAGCTGTTGCCCGCTTTAACAATTAATGAGCTCACGATAGCGTTTGAATTTGTAACGGTAAAGCTGCCAGAAACAGCGGTGCTAGTTGGACTTATACTTACGTTCGTAGGACCAGACTCTGCCACATAACTATTGCCTTGAAAATTGAACTTAGCAAGTAGAACACTGCCTGCCGGACAAGCGAGGCTGCCGGAATTGCCCCCATTACCATGTGTTGCGAAAACTGCTGGGCTAGCTAGCAGGGCGAGCGGCAACTGTAGTGCCACAAATAGGGCAGCAATGGCCCCGCTGATGAATCTTTTGGTATGTCGCGGTCTAGTAAAATTGCGCATAGCAACTCCTTCCTTGTTAGGTACAGGAGGGGGTTCGCTATTAGCTCGCTATCATCCAAGCGACCAGATACGGATGATAGGTCAAAACTTCCCGGTTATTATAATTCTACTTTTAACATAATATTTTATATTTGTCATAAATATATTCCTTATACATCAATAGGTCAATAGGATTTTTCACAGTAGCCATAAAAAAGCCCTAATGTCATACTAATTATTATGACTTTGATTATCCACAAACCGTCGGTTACTCTATGCCGGATAAACCATTTTCTGACGGCATTGGTGGTCCTGATCGCTATTTATATCATGCTATTCCCATTTTTACCGTCAATACAATATTGGATTCATCGTCCGCGGGAGCAAGCACCGGCGGTCGTGCAAGTAACTAAAAATAATCCACCGGCTACCACTCCAATTCCCGATGGGGCTTTGCTCAAAATTCCCCGCTTGGACATGACCGAAGAGATTCATACCGGGCCCTCTATATATGAGCTAAACAAAGGTCCATGGCTAGTGCCACGGACAAGTACGCCTGACAAAGCAAGTAATACAGTAGTAGTCGGCCACCGTTTTACCTATGCCGGTCCAGCAGTATTTTATTTTCTTGATAAAATTCAAGTTAATGACCGTATTACAGTTGACTGGCAACATAAGGAATATACCTATAAAGTAGCGTCTATATCGGTTGTGCAACCGTCGCAGCTGGAGGTCCAAAACCCGACGGATAAGCCGCAGTTAACGCTATACACTTGTACGCCATTAGTAACCGCCAAAAATCGTTTAGTAATAGTAGCGCCTTTAGTAGGAGTTAGATCATGAAAGAATGGCACAGAACGATAATATTGTTAATATTGTTGGCTTTAGCGGTAGGCTTTATTGTTTGGTCGCGCCAAGCATCAGACGGCACAATCTTACAAGGTTTACCAAAGTAGCTAGACTACATCTCGTGCAGAACTGTAATTGAGGCGCCAAGCGAATTGAGGCGTTCGGCTAGGTCTTCGTAGCCGCGCTTGATGGTGTAGATGTTGCGTAGCATGCTGATGCCGGGGGCGGCCATCATACCAATAAGTAGTAGCGAAGCCGGGCGTAAGGCCGGTGGGCAGACTACGTCGGCGGCGCTAAATTTAGTGGCGCCTGTGATGTAGACGCGGTGGGGGTCTGCCAGCTCTATTTGCGCGCCAATTTTGGTCATTTCGGTGTAGTAGATGGCGCGGTTTTCGTACATCCAATCATGAATAAGGGTGCGGCCTTTGGTTACGCTGGCTATGGGCACGAAGTAGGGCAGATTGTCGGCGTTTAAACCAGGGAAGGGCAGCGAGTGAATTTTGTCTGGAAGGGCCTTAAGCTTGCCGTTGTGCTTGTGAATGGTCAGGTCAACTAGGTCAGTCTGGCCATTAACGGCTTTAAAACGGGGCGTTATGTCGTAGCTTAGGCCCATCTTGCGGAGCTTTAACAGTTCTAGCGACATGAATTCTATGGGCACGCGCTTAATGGTTATTTGCGAGTTGGTGGTAACGGCGGCGGCCGTAAAGAACATGGCTTCGATGGGGTCTTCGCTTGGCGCGTAAGTAATATTTTTCTTTATAAATGGTACGCCGCGAACGGACAGTTTTGCCGTGCCAATGCCGTCTATTTTAACGCCCAGTTTTTGCAGGAAAAAGCACATTTCCTGGACCATGTAGTTGGCGCTGGCGAATTCAATAAAGACGTCGCCACCGGTGCGGGCGGCGGCCATGAGGACGTTTTCGGTGACGGTATCGCCGGGCTCGTAGAGGGTGATGCGCTCGGCTATTTTAGGGGCCGATGTAACTTCATAAAAGCCGGTGGTAGCTACGATGCTAACGCCTAATTCTTCTAGAGCGTAAAAATGGGGCGCTACTGTCCGAGTTCCTAGTTTGCAGCCGCCGGCGTACGGAATTTTAAAGGAGGCAAAGTCGTGCATGAGTGGGCCAATCAACATTAGGACGGAACGGGTTTTGCGAGCGGCCACGGCGTCTAGCTTATCTAGCTGTAATTTCTCTGGGCGGCGAATTTCCAGGTCGTTGCCGGGTAGCCATTTTACTACCACGCCAATACTTTCTAATACTTCTATAATTCGATAGACTTCTTCGATGCGCGGAAAGGCTTTAAAGCGCGTTACGCCGTAATTGAGCAGGCTAGCGCAAAGCAGGGCAACGGCGGCGTTTTTGCTGGTTTTGAGTACAATTTCGCCGCTCAGCTCGTGACCGCCTTCTATACGTAAATTAACGGCACCACTGCTGACGCTAATGAGCTGCTTATTAAGAACATCGCTAATGCGACCCAGCGTTTCGAGGCTTAGGTTTTGGCGACCATGCTCCATGCGGTTAACTGCCGATTGGCTAGTGTTGAGGCGACGGGCAAACTCGGCCTGGGTTAGCCCGCGCTCTTGACGTATCTGAGCGATTAAGTGACCAATTTTTGCGTTTGTATCTAACATATTGTTACCTAATTATACTATCTGTGACGTAAAAGGTCACTTTTAATCACTAATTTACAACAAAGTAGTCGAAGCCAAAAGAGGCGCCACTGGGGGGAGCGGTGGCATCACAAATGCTGAAGCCGGCGGTGGTGCGGGTGACGTAATAATCGAGGCTGCCGGCGTCGGCTCCGATAGGTGTGACGGTTACATGCGGAACGCTGTTATATTTCTGGGCGAAGCTGATATTCGCAAAACAACCCGCCGGCGCGCCGCCGCCGGTATTTATACTGACGGTGCCGCTAGTGTCAGAACCGCTGACGCTGGCGCTGCCGCCGCTGCCAAGGGCTGGACCATTTGAACGTGACGGGGTAGGGCCGCCAGCCGTAATATGATGGGTTAATACGAGGTCGCCATTAAGCTGTAATTGCGACACGGTAATCTGCGGCGCTGATAGTGCGCCACTGAAGGTACCGCCGCCATTGACCTGTAAGCTCTTCGCCACCGTCAGACCACCTTGGACGGCCGTATCGCCGGCTATAGCCAGGTTTTTACTGACCTGGGTTTCGTCTAAGTTTGTCTTGCCGCTCACCGTTAGGCCCGATAGGGTAACGGGACCGTTAACCTGTATGCCGCCAGCCACTTCAAGCGTATCGCGAACTAAAACTTTGCCCGCAAATACAGCATTGGACTGCACGCTTAAGATCTGTTTAGGGTCGCCGACGGTTGCATCGGTGCTGGCTAGCTGATCGAGGGCTTTTTTATCGAGTGTCTGCGATGAGATAGTGGTAGTTTGAGCAGCTCGCTTACTGGCGAAGTACGTAAGTACGGTGACGGTAATACCAATAATAATTAGGAAGACAAATAAGAGTAAGTAAAGGTTAAATCGGGCAATTCGATCTTTGAGCGTCTTTTTGGGCAGTTTGTACGGTTCAGAGTTAGGCGCCGTACTGGTGCCACCAAGTTTACTGCCTTGGGTCGCATCTATAACATTAGTATCGGGCGCTTCTAATGAATCGCTGTCATCTTCTATATTGGCTAAAGAAGGGTCTGTTGGTGTTTTTGTGTCCATGGTGCTTTGTTCTTATAATACTAGAAAGTGGAAATAAGCGTAAACAGATTGCCATTTAGGCGTTTGTACCTCAAAATAGATAGCGTAATGCGAGCCTGGAAACAAACAACAAAAATTAGCCTGATTAGTTTAACCATAGCTTTATTGCTTCCGGCTGTGGTTTTTGCGGCCCAAGCTGCCTCACCAACCTATCAGGTTAATGAAGTTTTCTTTGGGACGGGCGGTGAGCTCAATGCCTGTTCTACCAGTTATTGCAGTAAGCAGTCAGCTGGCGAGACGGTCGTTGGCCGCACAGGCAGTGCCAATTTTCAGGCTCAGGGTGGTTTCAACACAGAGCGCACCCCCTATATCGAATTTACAGTTGGAACTACGAACCTCGATCTTGGTACCTTAACGCCTACTTCAACTAAAGTTGCTACCGCCAGCTTTTCAGTTAAAGCCTATCTGGCCCATGGCTACGTAGTTATCAATGCCTCTGACCCACCAACCAACGGGGCCTATTTAATGAAAAACTTAACCATTCCAACCGCACCTCAAGTTGGAGTAGAGCAGTTCGGCATTAATTTAGTGGCCAATACGCAACCCCAGGTTTTTGGGGCTAATCCCACCCAGGGTCCAGATAGCTCATTTGGTTTTGGACAAGTTACGGCCGATTATAGTAGCGCCGATGTCTATAAATACGTTAAGGGCGATGTGGTGGCCCAATCGTACCTGAGCACCAGTTATACCAATTACACGGTGTCGTATTTATTCAATATTAGTAACGTCACTCCAGGTGGCAGTTATTTGTTACAACACGATCTGGTAGCGACGGCGACATTTTAGCTGTGGATAACCTGCTTGACAGCTATTGCACGGTGGAACATAAGCGTGATAAGATGAGCCCACAAACCTTAAATAAACAAAAAACAAATACGAAATACTCAAGGTATATACAATAATGGTAATCAAGTTTCGCCTACTCCAGCGAATTGCCTATACGGTGGCAGCTGTTGCTGTAATTGTCACCGTTGTCTTCCCTGCCTTTAAACCAAAGCTGGCGGGGGCGGCCCAGCTGACGACCCGCAGTATCACCATGAGTGACTCTGGACAGAGTGGTGGTGCTATCACGACTGGTGTTGGTAGTGGTACCAATGTAACCTATGAGTTCGCGTTTACGACTTCGCAGGCTGCCCAGAGTATGGTCATCGATTTTTGTAATACCAGCCCGCTGATCGGAGATACCTGCGTCGCGCCCGTTGGAATGACTGCTAGTGCGGCAGCACTTACGGGTGTCACTGGCAACATTACCGCCGCCGGCTGGACCGTAACTGCCTCGGCCTCCCAAATCAAGATTGCCAAGGGTACTGGTGCGGCGGCCACCTCGGGAATCCAAAAGTTTGAACTAGCCGGTATAACAAACCCGGCTTCAGTGGTTTACGGCGGCACCCCAAAGCCAGTTGGTACTTTTTACGCACGTATGTACACCTACGCCGATAGCACCTTCGGCGGCACCTCAACCGCCTACGTCAGCCCAACTAGCCTCGGTAATTACATGGACTACGGTGGCATTGCCCTCAGCACCAACCAAATTATTACCATTACCGCCAAAGTTCAGGAGCAGTTAACTTTTTGTGTTTCCGGCGCTTCTCAGGCAACTTGGACTACCACTAACGACTGTAGCGATACTCAAGCCGCGGTAGCTCCGGCGCTCATTCTGGGACACGGCGCGCCGACGGCCATTTTGGATAACAGCACCACCGATACCGGTACGGTCTATTCGCAGATATCTACCAACGCTGCCTACGGCGCCGCCATTGCCATGCGAAACAGTAATACTACCTGTGGTGGCTTGAGCGCTGACGGCGGTACAACCTGCGCCATCCCGGCAAACAATACCGGTGCTAATACGCCGGCTGCGATTGCTGCTGGCACCGCCGCTTTCGGTTTGTATGTTACGAACGGCGTACTAGGATTTAACGGTATAGGTGCGGTCACGGCCGATACCAATTACAACAATGGTACGGCAACCAACTACGGCATGGACACCGAGACCACTACGGACGTTGGTAGCGTTACGGGTACCTATGGTGACCGCGTGGCCTTTACGACGGCGCCGTGCTACCGCATAAATAACTCTTACACCTTCGCCGCCACCGCTTCACTGACCACTCCCGCCGGTATTTACACCGCCAACATGGACTTAATTGCTACCGGCACATTCTAACGGCTGAAAATGAATGAGCCGACACGTTACTCATCTGCTCCGTCATCGCTGGCAATCAGCGGTCGCTAGCGCTATCGTTCTAGCTCTAACGTGGCATTTACTGTCTCCGGCCGCCTACGGCGCCCACCTCGGCAACCGCTACCTGCAGCTTTCCAGCAGCACGGTTGGAGCTACAACGACGTATCACTTAGTCATAGACCTCAGTACCGCTGGCCCCCTAGGTTCCATTGATGTTAAATTCTGCGACAGTTCGCCGGCTTCGCCCGATCCGTGCCAGTCGCCAAGCGGCTTTAACATAAAAAACGCAGTCTTAAGCGGTCAAACGGGGCAAACTGGCTTTTCTATAAGCCCGGCTTCTACCGTAAATGACCTTTTATTAACGCGGCCGACGGCGCCGAGTACCGTCGGAACGGTTAGTTATACCTTTACCGGGGTAACCAACCCCAATGCGGTCGGTACGTATTATGTGCGAATACTTACTTACGCCTCTACCGATGCCAGTGGCGCCTACAGCGACTATGGCGGCATAGCCTTTGCCATTAACCGCGACTTGTCTATTAGCGCCGAAGTGCCGCCATACTTAATATTCTGCACGGGCATCGCTATTCCCACGCTCAATTGCAACAGCGCCGTCGGAGATTATATTAACTTCGGCGAATTGAGTTCGGCACGGCCAAGCGTGGGGACGTCGCAAATATTGTCGTCCACCAACGCTAAGAGTGGCTACAACGTAACGCTTTCCGGTACGACGCTGACAAGCGGCAACAACGCTATAACACCGCTTATTTCTAGCGATGTGTCGCGGCCGGGGACGGCTCAATTTGGACTCAATTTACGCGCCAACGCCTCTCCAACCAGCGGTGACGAGCCCAATGGGCCCGGTTCCGGAACACCGCTTACGGGTTACGACGCCGCTAACTTTTTCCGGTTCGTACCCGGTGATAAAATAATAGCGTCCACTAAGCCCGACGAAATGCGCCGCTTTACCGCTAGCTACTTAGTAAATGTACCCAAGTCTCAGTCACCAGGAGTATACGTAAGTACCGTGACCTACATCTGCCTCGGTAATTTCTAGGGTGCGGCCCCCGTTTGGGAATAAGTACCATATTTGCTACTATGTAAGAAATAATCATAAGAGGAAACAGACATGTTTAAAATAAAATCGGGGCGGCTAGCGGCGGCGTTAGCATCAGTAGCCGGAGTATTTGTTTTAGGCATGCCTGGCATTGCGGCTGCAGCCGGCGGTAACGGCCTACGCGTGGCGCCGGTGCGATCAGACTTAACGATCAAGCCCGGCATTACCCAGACGGTTAATGTCACGGTTACAAATATTACGACTACTCCGGCGAACCTGCAGGCGATTATTAATGACTTTACCGCCAATAGCGATGAGTCAGGTCAACCCGCACTACTACTTAACGCTAATGAATTTGCGCCCAAGCATAGCCTAAAACGCTTCGTGAAACCGATTGCCGCTTTTACTTTGCAGCCTGGTGCCCAGAAAACAGTCCCGGTAACTATTGTTATACCCGCCGATGCCGCCGGTGGCGGTTACTATGGCACCGTTCGCTTTGCTCCAGCTGGCAGCGGCGGCCAAGATAAAACGGTTACCCTCGCTGGCAGCGTCGGGTCGCTGATATTAGTACGGGTACCCGGCGACATTAAAGACCTAATGAGTATTGCTAGTTTTGACACCCGTCAGGACGGTGCCGTTAAAAGCCTGTTCTTTAGTAACAAGAAAATATCATCGGTTATTCGATTCCAAAACGAAGGCAATATTCAGGAACAGCCGTTTGGGAAGATCTTATTAAAAGACCGATCGAACAAGATTCTGGGTGAGTATGAAATAAACGATGTTGATCCACGTGGCAATGTCCTGCCAGATACGATTCGTAAATTTGAAACTCCCATAGATAAAGTTGGTAAGTTTGGCGTCTACAAATTAGTTGGTAACTTCGGTTACGGCAGTAACGGGCAACTGTTAAGCGCCAGTACGACTTTTTACGTTATCCCATTCGCCGTTATTGTCGGTTTCCTGGCGCTAGTCTTGGTCCTATTGTTCCTAATCTTTGGCCTGCCAAAACTGATACGCGCCTACAACCAGCGAATAATTAATCAAGCCGGGCGACGGCGCTAATACGCACCGTGGGCCCGCATGCATTACAAAAATATTTTCAAAACGACACTGTTAGCAGTCTTTGCTAGTGTCGCTTTGAGCGTCGCCACGCTGAGTCCGGTTAATGCCGCGATTACTCCGCCTGGTCCAGGTTCGGGATCTGTTGGGCTCGAAGGCACCATCTCGTCACCACCGCCCAAACAGGGCGCAACTATTTCGTCGCCCGGCAATGGCGCCAGTTTTACGACCACTCCCATAACCGTCAACGGTCTTTGCCCGACCGGACTATTGGTAAAGCTATTTTCTAACAATGTGTTTGTGGGCTCAGTGACGTGTACCAACGGCAGCTACTCGATTCAGATAGACCTGTTTAGCGGCCAAAACCAACTGGTAGCGCGCGTGTACGACGCGCTTGATCAAGCCGGTCCCGACTCTAACACCGTAACGGTAACCTATACCGATGCCAAGTTCTTGCAATTTGGGACCAGCGTATCGTTGACCAGTATTTACGCTACCCGCGGTGCTAATCCGGGTGAAGTGTTGGAATGGCCGATTATCCTCAGTGGCGGCACCGGCCCGTACGCCTTCAGTGTCGATTGGGGCGATGGCTCACCAACCGACCTTTCCAGCCAAACATTTGCCGGCACCATAAACATTAAGCACACCTACAAAGCCGCCGGTGTCTACAAGATAATAATCAAGGCGACTGATAAAAATGGCAGCACGGCCTACCTGCAATTAGTCGGCGTAGCTAATGGCAAAGTTGGCACTGGTGGTGGCACCGGCACCAATACAAAATCGACGGTATCCAAAGTAATTATTATTTGGTGGCCTATGCTGTTGCTACTGCCGCTGATACCGGCGGCTTTCTGGGCCGGGCAACGCAACGAACTCTACGTGATCCGTAAAAAACTCGAGCGAACGCGTGACCAAGCGCCTAGAACAAACGCCTAAATTTTGCTAAAATAAGTAAATATGTCAAAAAAAGTATTTGTTGGAATGTCCGGGGGCGTCGATAGTTCCGTAACCGCCGCCCTATTAGTGCGCGAGGGCTATGACGTAACGGGCGTCTACATGAAAAATTGGAGCCAGGACCTACCGGGCTTTACGTGCCCGTGGCAAGACGACTACCAGGACGCTAAACGCGTTGCCGTGCAGCTCGGCATCGACTTCGAAATGTACGATTTTGAAAAGGAGTACCGGACGCGGGTGGTGGACTACATGGTGGCCGGTTATCAAGCGGGGATAACTCCGAATCCCGACATCATGTGTAATCAAGAGGTCAAGTTTAAACTGTTTCTAGAAGCAGCCATAGACGATGGTGCCGATCTAATTGCTACCGGTCATTACGCCCGTAGCCAAGCTGGTCAATTGCTGACGGGCGTCGACGCCAATAAAGATCAATCATACTTTTTGTACCGTGTTACTAGTGAGGCGTTAGCGCACAGCTTAATGCCGATTGGCGATTTTGAGAAGCCCCGCGTGCGAGAACTAGCCGCCGAGTTCAAGCTAGCGACGGCCGCTAAAAAAGATAGTCAGGGAATCTGCTTTGTGGGCAAAGTTGGCATTAAGGACTTTTTACTGGCCGAGCTCGGGCCACAACCACTCGGGGCCATCGTTGACCAAAATGGCGTAACCATTGGCGAACACGATGGTGCGCTGTTTTACACCATTGGGCAACGCCACGGCCTCGATGTGGGCGGGGGCCTGCCGTACTACGTAGTGGGTAAAGATATGGCTAAAAATGAAGTTTACGTTACCACCGACCTGCAAGATGGCCGCTTGTGGCGCGACAGCTTAACATTGAGTGCGCTGCATTGGATTAACGACGCGCCGGCTGACGGCCAGCAGCTCCAAGTGCGCAGCCGCTATCGAGCGCCACTGGTAAATTGTGTGGTGAGCGTAGCCGATGACACCGTTACGTTGGCCTTATCAGAAGAAGTAAGGGCCATCACCCCCGGACAATCGGCCGTATTATATGACGGCGACCGCGTAGTCGGCGGCGGCATCGTTATTTAACTGGAGCGCGGGCAAATAGCAGCTGCATCTGGTACAATTTATCAGATATGAATGCACAACAAATTCGCCAAGCCTACTTACAATTCTTCGCCGATCGCGGCCACGCCGTCATACCGCGAGCGCTTTTGGTACCCCAAAACGACCCAACCACGCTTTTTACCGGTTCTGGCATGCAGCCCCTCATTCCATTTCTACTTGGTGAGGAACACCCAAGCGGCGCTCGTCTAGTCGACAGCCAAACATGTTTGCGCGCGCAAGATATTGAAGAGGTCGGTGACAATCGGCACACGACTTTCTTTGAAATGCTCGGTAACTGGAGCCTCGGCGATTACTTCAAAAACGAGCAGATCGACTGGATGTTTGAATTTCTGGTAGATGTTGTCGGCCTAGATATTAATAAACTCTACGTCACCTGTTTTATTGGCGATCCTAAATTTTCCATCCCGCGCGATGAAGCGGCGGCCGCCAGTTGGCAAAAACTCTTCGACAATAAGGGCGTTTCTTCCGGCATTGCCGACATTGGCTCTGAAGCCGACGGCTACCAGCGCGGTATGAAAGACGGCGAACGCATCTTTTATTATGATGGCTCTAAAAACTGGTGGAACCGCGGCAAAACCGGCCCCGAAACTACGCCAGTCGGCGACCCGTGCGGCCCCGATTCTGAAATGTTTTACGACTTTGGTACCGAACACGATACTAGCTTTGGAGAGCGCTGCCACCCTAACTGTGACTGCGGTCGTTTTATGGAAATCGGTAACAACGTCTTTATGGCCTACCGCAAAGTATCCGACGACACTTTCGAACCGTTAGAAAAACCAAATATCGACCATGGCTCTGGCTTAGAACGAATTGCCGCAGCTGCTATTAATAGCCCCGACGCCTTCAAAATCAGCTTACTATGGCCGGTCATCGAAAAAATTGAAAAGCTATCTGGCAAGAGCTACGACAGCAACGCCAGCAGTATGCGGGTTATTGCCGATCACCTGCGGGCGGCTACGTTCCTAGCCGTCGACGGCATCATCCCAAGTAATAAAGAGCAGGGCTACGTCATGCGCCGGCTCATGCGCCGGGCCATGGTCAAAGCTTTCGACCTCGGCATAGAGCAGAACTTTATAGAGGACGTGGTGCCCGTGATAGCCGATTTGTATGCTGACGATTACCCAGAAGTTGCCGCTAATCGTACGAAGGTTGTCGAAACTCTAGCTAAAGAAGAGAAGGCCTTCCGCCAAACGCTCCGCAAAGGCCTGCAACAGTTCGACAAATTGGTAGCTGCTCGCAATAGTAATTCTGACAAAGAAGATCTTGTTGCCATGTCGGGGGATATGCTTTTTATGCTATATGACACGTTTGGATTTCCGACCGAGCTCGCTCTGGAGCAGGCAGCACTACAGGGGCTTCTGGTAGAACCATCTGCGCATACAGTTTTTGATGAAAAAATGGCCGAACAAAAGGCCCGCTCCCAGACCGCCAGTAAAGGAGTATTTAAGGGTGGCCTCGGTGGCCAGACATTGCAGCACAAAAAATACCACACCGCCACGCACCTTATGTACCAAGCACTACGAAATGTATTGGGCGACCACGTGATACAACGTGGCAGTAACATTACCGAAGAGCGCCTGCGCTTCGACTTCAGTCACCCCGAAAAAGTAACCCCTGAACAGTTACAACAGGTAGAAGCTATTGTAAACGAGCAGATCGATCTAGACCTAAAAGTATCGTTTGCGGAATACCCAACTAAAGTTGCCCGCGAAGAGAAGGGTGCCCTTGGACAATTTGGCGACCGCTACGGTGAAACCGTAAAGGTCTACCAGATGATAGCCGACGGCGCTGACAAACCGTTTAGTTTCGAAATATGTGGCGGACCGCACGTCGATCACACCCTAGAAATACTTGAAGATAATAAGCGTTTCAAGATTGTTAAGGAAGAATCTAGCTCGGCTGGTATACGACGCATTAAAGCTGTGCTCGTTTAGCTATTCTTCATTGTTTAGGTCGCGGAAATAAAGTGCTGTCAGCTCCTCATCATCTACGAGCTCTTCAATAGAGGGCATGAGATCTACTTGTCTATATCTAGGATCAAGTAAACATCTAGCTATGAACACCATAATTGTAGCGTTAACCCTCATATATTCTTCAGGATCAATAGACGGTTCAAATAGAACGCCGCTGTCCTCGTCTGCCGTACGAAGTAGATCACTAAACGGTAAATCTTGCGGCTCAGTATAGCCAGGCTGTCGTTCAGCAAATCGCGTTGTAAGAATTTTGCCGCCGCTAATGCTAACTGCCTGTTGTGAGCTTTCGTCAGCTAGCATGCTTTCGCCCACTTTGAATACCAGCCTATAGCTATGCTCTTCTGATGTTCCAGTGCGATTTTCTAAGAGATGCGAAGTTATCATCAAGCTTCTGTCTTGCTCGGCTTCCTCAATAAAGCTAGTTGTCTGCGCTCCATAATGACCATAACTTGCACCTATAAGATAGAGGAAATGAATAAGTTGCACTGAGTATGGAGTTGCAACGTCAAAGCTTTCCTGAGGATCAAATGCTTCACCGCATCGTAATATACCCAGAGCAATGCCCGCCAAAAATCTCCCAGCTATTTCAGGCTTAAAAGTGTAATGTAATTCAGTGCCTTCGTTACTCTCGGTTGCTAGAATGCTTTCTTTTTCATCTGCAGTAAACCGGTAATTGTTACTATTCGCTTGATAACTAGCAGAAAAAAACCACGATACATCACCAGTATCAGCATCTTTTGTTTGATTAACTTCGGCTTTAAAATTAGACATGGTGAAGCGCGCCGGGAAATAGTGCGCCTCTACCATTTCAGGAGGTAATTCGGACGTAAACAATGTTATTTCGCCACAAGTAGCAGCAACGCGATTACGCATCATACTATCTTGAAGTAACAGAGCATAACCGTTAGAAGCGTGGGGGAGGTCTTCTAGTTGAGCGCTCAAGTCCGCTAGTCGGCCGTATTCTTTATCAGAGTGGCCTGAATGTTCCATAGACAATCATTATACAATGAAATAAGTATAAAAACAAGATAAGGCTGTTTACTCTGGCGAAAAAGGTAATAATATAGTATTCTTGGCTTAGTAAATCAATTACAAAAATGAAACAAACAGCCAAGAAACGCTCATCTAAAAAAGCTCAGGCTAAAGCCGTTCCGGTTAGCCGTTTTACGCTGTTGCACCATCGGCATACCGGGAAAATAATGCACAAGCGACACACCTCTTATCCGGTCTTGGCCATGCTGTTGCTGTGCGTCGGTGTGCTACTTAGCGGCGCTACTTCATCTACCATGGCCGCGACTATAACTGACTCGGATAGCTACCAGGTAACGGCCAGTTATCTTGGGTATCCGCCTACTACCGCCGCCACGATCGGTGCGCCACTCGATGGCACACACTTCAAATCCGCTCCCATTACCGTCAGCGGTACGTGTCCTGTCGATACGTACATTCGGTTAACGCGTAATGGGGTACCGAGTGGAATAGCGCTTTGTAATGCCGACGGCACGTATAGCCTGCAGACCGACCTTTTCAGCGGTACTAATACGCTACAGGCGCAGGTTTACAGCTTAACCGACCTGCCTGGACCCAGCTCTGCTGTTGTAACGGTGTATCTAGACCAACCAGCCCCAGTTTCATCGCCCGGTCTGACCGCTCCCCGAACAGGCACACCGACCAGTACAAATAATTTATCCATGCCCCTCATACTAAAAAGCCAGTTCCATTACCAAGGCCATTACACTGGGCAAACTACGCAGTATCAATTCCTCATAGATGGCGGTACTGCACCTTACGCTGTTTCGATAAATTGGGGCGATGGTACGCAGAAATTACTTACGGTACCAGTTAGCGGACCGTTTACCGTCAGTCATACCTACCAAAAAGCGGGTGGTTACCACGGCAGTTACAAAATAACCCTTTCGGCAGCTGACGCCGCCGGCACAAATACCATGTTGCAGATACTGGCGATAGTTAATAACCGCCCGACGGTACCATTGACTGGATCGGCATCGTCAGATGGCGGCAGTTCAGCCATGGACAACATAGGCCAAAATCTGCAAGCGCTGCTCAATGTCATATGGCCGACATTTGCTATAACTGTTTTGCTGTTGTTGGCGTTTTGGTTCGGCGAACTGCGCGAACTGAAGTTACTGCGCGCAAAACCCGGCCGTATCCATCACGCGTAAGCGGTTGGCTATGGTAAAATAATGCATATGCTTGAAAAACTAAAAAGTGCCGGCGCGCTGGCTGCTACCCAGGCCCGCAAAGGGGCTCTTAAAGCCAGTGCCACCGTCAAAGCTAAGACAGCTAAATCCGATGAACACTACATTGTGGCCTTAGATATTGGTACCGAGTTCGTTAAAGCGTTAGTTGGTAAGGTCAATAAAGCTACTGGCGAGATTACAGTTATTGGTGTGGGCCGAGCCCATCAGTCATTGTCAGATATGCAAGCCGGGGCTATCGCCGATATTGCCAGCGTAGTCACTAACTGCGATAAAGCCTTAAACGACGCCGAAACCCAAGCCGGAGTCAGTGCCCGGACCGCTATTCTTGGAATTGCCGGTGAGCTGGTGAAGGGCACAACTACTACTGTCCGTGTAGCCCGCAAAACTCCCACTAAGCCACTCGACGTGACCGAAATGGAAAAGATTATCGCCCTCGTCCAAGAACGCGCTGAAGGCAAGGCCAAACAACAGTTAGCGTGGGAGCTCGGTGGTAAAAGCGTAGAAGTACGTTTGGTTAATAGTGCGCTCGTGAGCATTGAAATAGATGGGTACCCGGTTACTAATCCAATCGGCTTTCAGGGTAAAGACGTCGTTGTCCAGTTATATACCGCTTTCGCACCGTTAATCCACATTGGTGCCCTCGAAAAGACCGCCCAAGAACTAGATCTTGACCTGTTAGCGGTAGCGGCCGAACCATTTGCCGTCGCCCGTGCAGTCATTGGCAACAACCCTAATCAGAACTTGAGTGCCATATTAATGGACGTCGGCGGTGGCACTACCGATATCGCCGTGGTTAATGACGGTGGCGTACAGGGAACTAAGATGTTTGGCATTGGCGGCCGCGCCTACACCCGCGCTATCGAGCGCGACCTCAGCGTGGAATTTGACCAAGCCGAATTACTAAAAATTGGCCTTAGCACTAACAAAGTTCCAAGCCAAAAACGCCCGGCTATCGAAGCCGCGCTTGGTAAGACCGCCGACACCTGGCTGAGCGGGGTCGAACTGGCCTTGGCTGAATTTACCAAACTCGACCACCTACCGCATCGGCTATTTTTATGTGGTGGTGGCTCATCGCTGGATTTGTTAATGGATCGTTTAGAGCAGACCGATTGGTACAAAGCATTACCGTTCACTCGTAAGCCAAGCGTTCATTACATCCGCCCCGAGCAAATACCCGGCATAACTGATACGACCGGCCTCGTAGAAGATCACACCTACATCACAGCCCTTGGCTTATTGCGGGTTGGCATGGATACATTACAGTTCACCGGCACCGGCAGTGGTGGCATTAAAGAAAAGATTGATAAGATGTTAAGCGTATGACCACAAACAATAAAGACACCATCTATATAGATATTGACGAAGAGATAACCGGCATTATCGACAAAGTCCGTTCCAGTAGCGGCAAGATTGTCGCGCTAGTCCTGCCGAAGCGCGCCAGTGTATTGCAAAGTATTGTTAACATGAAGCTGCTCAAGCGCAGCGCCGATGAAGCCAAAAAACACCTTGTGCTTATTACTTCTGAAGCTGGTTTACTGCCACTGGCTGGTGCAGTTGGCCTCCATGTTGCTAAAACGCCCCAATCTAAACCTGAAATTCCAGTGCCACCCGTTACCGACGACTCCGTCGAAGAAACAATCGATGAAGCCGACCCCGAAGATTTTTCTGCGGCCACTGCCGCTGCCCGTCCAATTGGCGAATTAGCCGGACTTTCGACTGCTACGCCAATTGATGGTGACGAATTAGAAACACTGCAACTGGATGATGATGAAGACGCCGCCCTGGCAGCCAGCGCCCCATTAGCCGCCGGCGCTGTTAAGCCCAAAAAGCTAAAGAAGAACAATAAATTAGCCGTGCCCAATTTTGAGCGCTTCCGCTTGCTTATGGTTTTAGGTGGGCTAGGTGTGGTTGCACTAATAGTTGGTTTATTCTTCGCATTATCGGTGTTACCAAAGGCCGCTATTGCAATCACCACTAACGCCAGTGATGTAAATGTCGGCTTAGACCTCAACCTAAGTACTGCCGCCAAGACCCTCGATGTCGGCGCTGGCACCGTACCAGCCAAACTAGCCCAAACTCAGAAAAGCTTCACCCAGACTACGCCAGCTACCGGCACTAAAAACACCGGTGAAAAAGCAGCCGGCGAAATCACGTTGTCCGCTAAGAACTGTTCTAGCATCGCACCGGCGGCCGATGTCCCAGCTGGAACGGGCGTCAGTTCTAACGGCCACACCTACATTACCCAAAAGGATACCAGCTTCTCGGCCACTAGCGTTAAATCCGGCTGTATCAACTTTCAATCAGATGCTGACACGCCTGTAATCGCCCAGGCCCCCGGCGCAGCTTACAATACCGACAAGGGTGCAACCTTTGCTGTAGCAGGCAGAGCTGATGTAAGCGGCAGTGCCAGCAGCGCCATAAGTGGTGGCACCGATACTATAGTAAAAGTAGTAAGTCAGTCCGATATCGACGCTGCTAAGGCAAAAATCCAGGCCGCCGATTCCAGCGTTAAATCTGATTTGCGCAAGCAGCTAGAACAGGAGGGACTATTTGCCATTACTGCCAGTTATAATGCCGGTGCGCCAAATGTGACGTCCAGTGCCGAACCTAACGCGG
Organism: Candidatus Saccharimonadota bacterium; assembly: GCA_014378615.1. GTDB lineage: Bacteria > Patescibacteriota > Saccharimonadia > Saccharimonadales > UBA4665 > UBA4729. The sequence goes on from JACMNI010000041.1 coordinate 27,470, forward strand.
TCGCCGACAATGTTACCGTGACCGAATCTATAAATTATAGTATGTTTGGTGCCAAGAGCGCCGACTTTACCAAGCTCATCGAAGCCAGTGTGAAGAAGCAAATTGATACCGCTAAGCAGAGCATTCTCAGCACCGGCCTAGACAGTGCGGTCTTTAAAGTAACGAATAGTAGCGACACCGCGGCTGCCGTAACCTTGCAAGCGACTGCAACAGCAGGTCCCGACCTGAATGTGGACGACCTTAAAGCCCAGGTGGCCGGGAAAAAGGGTGGCGATATAAAGCGCCTGCTGCAATCCAACCCTGGTGTAACCGATGTACAGACCAAGCTCAGTCCGTTCTGGGTAAGTTCGGTGCCAAAAAAGACCAGCAAGATAACGATTACCATTGCTAAACCAACGGCCGCCGCTGCTAACGATGCCAACAAGCCCTAGCTCAATACTGGCTTTAGATGTGGGCACGGTGCGTATTGGCATCGCTGTGGTGTCATTAGTATCACGTCTGCCACATCCCCTAACAACGCTGCCCAACGACGATAATTTTACCGACCGGCTAAAACAGATCGTTGCCGACGAGGCCGTTGGTACGGTTGTAGTGGGTTTGCCGCGCGGCTTAAACGGGCAGGAGACGTCGCAGACGACATTGGTGCGTGAATTCGTGGCCGCACTTGCTAATCACATTGACATGCCCATGCCGTTTCAAGATGAAGCTTTAAGTTCAAATCGGGCGAAAACAGAGCTGGCCGCACGTGGCCGAGATTACGTGAAGGGCGAAGTAGACGCCTTAGCGGCAACGTATATATTAGAAGATTATTTAGCAGCAAACGAGGTTTAACATGGCGAAATATAGGGTGCAATTACATCGGGGTGAACACATGAGGCGACTGTTATCCGGACTAGCGGCACTATTATTCTTAGTCGTGCTGCTTGGGCTGGCCGGGCATCAAATTTATAAGCGAAATCTTGGACCCGTCAGCTCAGATCAGAATACAACCATCATCACGATTGCCCCGGGAAGTTCTGTCAAAGACATAGCTGCTCAGCTGGCTAAGGCCGATTTGATTAAAAGTGCCTGGGCGCTAGAGCTGTATGCCCACGGCAAAAACGTATCTACCAAATTCCAGGCTGGTTCGTACGCCTTATCACCCAGTGCCGGTACGCCCCAGATAGTCTCAACGCTCACTAAAGGCCAAGTTACCACGCGCCTAGTTACTATCTTGCCAGGGCGGCGCATTGACCAAGTTCGGGCCGACTTAATCAATGATGGCTTCACCCCGGCCGCCGTCGACGCGGCACTCCAACCCGCCCAGTACGCCGATCTGCCGGTACTGAGTTACAAACCCGCGCCAGTGACCACATTAGAGGGCTTACTGTGGCCAGACTCTTATCAAAAAGATGCCAATACCGATCCAAGCTTCATTGTTAGATCGGCACTTACAGAGATGGCCAATCATTTAACGCCCGATATAACCGCCTCCTTAACAGCGCACAACCTTTCACCCTACCAAGGTTTAATACTGGCCTCGATAGTAGAGCAA
>JACMNI010000003.1 GCA_014378615.1 Candidatus Saccharimonadota bacterium
AATGACGTTGGTATTGTGCGGCACATTAAGCAAAATAAAGTCATCGGTTTCGGTCATAAAGCCATTTAATTTATGTAGCGCTTCTATGTTTAAGTTAACGTTAGAGCGCCCTTTTTGAATGACTATCTGCTCCTCGCGCTTGGCCAACCCCACGAATGGGATTGTATGGCAGCCCTGCTCGTCGCGGGCATCGGTCGCGGCGTCTAACTGGCCTTTACCGCCATCTATTAACACTAGACTTGGCTTGCCCCAGGCCTTTATATTCTTCTCAATCAGGCGGCGCTTGAGCGTTTCGTTCATATTATAGAAGTCGTTATTGTGGTTTATTTTAGTCTTAAATTTGCGATACTCACTCTTGTCGCTGACGCCGTTGGTAAAGACCACCATACTGGCTACCACGTCAGTTCCCTGCATGTGACTAATGTCGTAACCCTCAATGCGTTTTGGAAACTTATCTAAGCCAAGCAAATCCACTAACTCGTTAAGAGCGTGGTCTTTACTGATGTCCATGAATTCTTTGTCGGAGAATATGACTTGCTGATTTAACTTTCGCAGGCTAAACAATTGGTTTCGTAATTTGGCGGCCAGTTCAAAGTCGTGTACCTTAGCGGCTTTCTGCATGTCGCGCTCCAGCTCTTTTTCAATTGTCTGACGCTTGCCTTCTATAACCGCCATGAGCTTGCGCAGATTACCGCGATAAGCTTCCAGCGTTGTGCGGCCTTCTTCTAATCCCGGGTCTAAGCCCAGGTGATACTGCAGCGTGGCGCGTTTCTGCCCGACTAATTGGCGTGTAGCGTACGGGAAGACCCGGCGTAACAGTTTTAATGCCTGTCTTATTGTTACCGTGCTGCTATATGGTCCGAAGTAGCGAGCGCCGTCATCGAGCGGCCGCCGGGTGGTGCTAACCGTAGGGTAGCTACTGTCGTAATCAATCCGAATGTAACTCATAGACTTATCGTCGCGCAGCAAAATGTTATAGCGCGGCATGTAACGCCGGATCATTTCGGCTTCTAGGAACAAGGCTTCTATTTCGCTATCGACGACCATCCAATCTAGGTCGGCTATATCGCGTACTAACGCCTCGGTTTTGGGATCACGGCTCCGCGATTTCTGAAAGTACTGACGCACGCGATTATTTAGAACCGCGGCTTTGCCCACATAAATAATTTGCCCGGTATCGTCTTTATGAAAATAGACTCCGGGCGCCCGCGGCAGCTCGGCTAATTTTTCGGTAATTTTTTTAGATATATCCACTTATTCAGTGTAGCAAGCTAATCATCATAGTGTACTGGCTTAGAGGGTGGGTCATAGCGAGTTGGCGTAACAACCAAACCAAGGCGGCCCAGTAATGCAACCCTCCGTTCGCGACGGGTTTGAACGCCGCGGCGAGCTTCTATTGAACTGCGCCTGATTAACGCTCTCTCAATACGAGCCTCATCAATTTCTAAGCCACGTTCACGGAACTTTTCAATCGCCGCTGCTACAGCGGGAGTAACATGGTCTGTTCCTGTAGCCTCAGTCTGCACCAGCTCTACCGCCGGCCCTGGTTGGTGCCCTTCAATTTCTGGCTGGTGGTATGGTTGTTCTGCACTCATATGATAACATTATATCATACTTATGCTTAACTAGCAAACTGCCCGTTGTAGGGTATTCTAGTCACCGAATGAAAGTAGATCCCAGAATTTATTATCATTCTGCTTGTTTTGTTTGTCATTATCTTGAGGCTTTTGGTCTTTCTTGTCTGCATTATCATTCGTTTTAGGGTTGTCTTCAGGTGCATTAGACTTTTTTTTATCGTCAGCTTTTTTATCATCTGTTGTAGGTGGTGTAGGAGACGGATTAGTCGAAGGCTTTATTTCTACCTCAGGGGTAGTTGGCGCGGTATTTTTGTTTGCTTGCGGCTGTGCTTGGGCACTCGGTTGAGGCGCTTCTTGTGGGCCAGCAAACTCCCAGTGCCAAGCTTCAGGTGCTGAACCGTTCGGTTCAGCCCATGCCGGGTGTATCCAACCGAATTTGTGGGCGTTCTCCTTCATCCACTTATGTTGTGGAGAATCAAACCTTTCAATTCCATCACCTAGGTCGAGCGCAAAACCCCAGCCATGGGTGGATTTTCCGGGACTAGCAGCTTCATTAGGTTTGCCCTCTTTAACCTTTTTAGCTTTGGTTTGTACCTGCTCATCATAAGAACGGTAGGAGTCATTTACTTTTAGTGGCTTACCAAATTCTGCTTGATAAGCAGCGGCCAAGCCTTTAAATCCTTCTAGGCCAATTGGATTGATTGAGTTATCTCCCCATGGTCCACCAAGAGCTGCTAACTCCGATGGTTCAAGCTTGCCACTAACACAATTGTATTTGTCCATGAGACCACGTTTAACATCGGATACTTCTTTGGACATCTTATTATCGCAATCAATTTCTTCTTGCGTTTTAGGAGCTACAGCTGGTGGAGCCGGAAGTTCAAGTCTTACTCCTGAAGCATCACCAATAGGCGTGCCTGCCAGTTCCATTAATTCCCGATAAATTACAAAAGCGCCCGCATCATCGTTTGCAGAATATTCTATAGGTCCATGATCGCGCTTAACTTGTCCCCAACCAGACGGGTTTTTGTCTGGATTTCTAAGATCATCATATTTATTCATTACATATGGGGATCCATCGCGGCCGAATTTAAACCCTAAACTATGTGCCTGGTTCATATATACTACAGCTCGTCCGTTCCATGAAAAGAACGTGTCTTTCACGACTTCTGGATCAGCATTAATAGTAAGATTACGCATATCCTCGTTATTTTTAGTTCGCGCTTTCATTTTTATAAAGTCAGCGGCAAACCCAGTCTGCCTAATAAACTCTTCTTTAGACACTTCACCTGCAGGATAAGGACCTCCATCTTGATTAACGAACTGGTATATACCCTGTCCATTACCTGGATTAACGGTTTTCAATCTAAATTCTCTGTAATGTATCGCGGCAATCACTGCCCAAGGAATATCTTTCTCTTTTGCGACCTGCAAATAAGCATCCATGTTTGCCTGAAACTTTTCTAAATTAGCTCTAGTTAAATTGCCGCCCTTGTACTGATCTATATTAAGCATTACTTCACTAGCGGGCGCTGGAGCTTCGGGGGCTGGCGCAGGTGTTGGCTGAGCCTCGGCAGGCGGAGTTTCTATCCCTGGAGGTGAAATTGGTTGTAGCAGAGTCTCAACAGGCAATACAACTGCCCCATTTTCTTGGGCATCGACTTGTGCCTTGGCTTCCTGTACTTTCTTCATAATATCGGCTTCGCTAGGTAAAACTAGTTTTGTAAGTTGTGTGTGTAAGGCAGTTGCGGTAACGACTTGGTCTTCTAGCTCGGGTGACGATTTTCCTTCGATACTCGATAGAATTACTTCCTGCATCGCCAAGGTTGCTAAAGATTGTGGAGCTTGGATAGCTTCAATAAGTGAATCTGGCAAAACATCTATGTGGCGTACTAAAGCATCAGCCGCCGAGGCTTGTGATCTAATTAGTTCTAGCTTGTCCTCAGGTTGATGTAGTTGAGTAGCTTGGTCGACCAAAGCAGCATTAGCGGCTTCAAATAAACCAGATATTGCTTCGGCCTCTCCCGCAAGCGCAACTTGTTTGGGTGACTGATTTTTGGCATTTGGCATTGCCAAAGCCTCTACAGCGCGCTCTAAAGATTTTAAGTTAGCCGTACTTATTGCTGTATTAGCATTTGGGTCAGGCTGCAGTATTTTTTTTACTACTGACGCCGCTGCAACATTTTCGGGCTGATCATAAGATACCAATAGGGCGGAGCTGATTTCTTTATCGGAAACTAAGCGCCCTAAATTAGAAAATGGTGTGGATTTATTTGTACCGAGCTGCGAACCTGTAGCTTTATCTACTGGCCCAGTCTGAATGAGGGCCCCTGCACTAATTGCGACTACTAAACCAAGATGTGATAACCGGCGACCAGTAGTCGTGTTCGGTCCTGTCGATTTCTTTGAAGGATTGGGCGATTGCAATGTTATCAATAACTGTTCTGGACTTTGCAAAAATACTTCTTCTTTGTTTGATCCGTCAGCGTCCTCAGTAAAAGTTTCTACTACTTCAATGACTGGCGATTCACCAAACACGGCTTCGTATGCTGACCGATATACCCGGCTCGCATTGGTGTCATCAACGTATATTGACTCTAATAACGGTAAAGATAATTTATAAAATAACTGCTCTTTAGTAGTGGAATCTACTGGTAAAGTACGTAATCTGCGAGTTACTTCGGGGGCCATGTCTGGTCTGTCAATTATCACGTCCGTGAGAGCGTGCGCGGCTGCAGCGTTAACGGTGCCTCGCATGTTGTCAAATGCTTCTTGTCGACTAACATTTGGTCCAGAGTATTTTGCATACAATGAATGCCAAACTGCATCTTTTAGTGGCAACGCTAACAGATCGTCATAAGCTAATACCGCGTCAATATTTTCTAAACAACCGTCGATTATTTTTTGTAGTTCTTTTGGAATAGCATCTTGATTAGCTTCAACAGTTAGTTGAGATTTTTCAGCAATATCTGTCATTCAGCAACCTTTCTAACTGTGCGACCTTCGTGACCTTTTAACACAAATGATCTAGTGGAAGTTGAGACGTTGGCAGAGGGTGTGGCTTTGAAACTCACGTCACGTGGATCCAAATCTAACTTCGTTACAGTAGGTTTAGTTTCAGCTAGTTCTGGGGTTGGTACTTCTTTCGGTAGTAATTCTTTATATCTCTTAACTGCTTGGTATTGGTTTCGACGTAGCGTACTACGATACGAAGCTATTTTATCGGAGGTTTCTGCACGGAGTTCTCTATGATGTGCCTCTAACGATTCTTTATCTGCAATGGCTTTTGCTATCGCTGCTTCCGCTGCTTCGATCTCGCAAGCAAACTGCAAATCTTCAGCAGCAATCAATTCTGCGGCTTCCCTTTCGTATTGTTCCTTAGCTGCTGTCGCCAAGATCGTAGCCTCAAGACTTTCTGTAAGTTGTCGATCTAACAGTTCTTGGTCTAATATTGCCTGTGCCCTGCGAGCCTCTGCTTCGGCTTTAATTCGGGCGTGCTCAATTGCCATGCCATAGAGTCTATCGCCTTCCTGGACTAAGCTGCGCTCTTCGTCATCTTCGATTGCTTCTGCATGGGCAATGTCGACTACCAACGCATGAGCTGCCTCTTCCGCTGCTGTTGCAGCTGCGGTTGCAGCCTCGGCCACAATTTTCTCTTGCCTTAACCGAGCAGCGTAATCTCGTTCTTCCTGCAGGCGCCTTTCAGATAGCTCTTTGAGCTCTCTTTGTTTAGCATCATCTGCCACGACGTCAGGGGTTACCACAACTTCTAATGTGTCTACGACTGGAGCAACCGGATAGTAGGTATATTGTGTGTCTGTGTCGGGTGAGCTAAAAGCCTGGCCATCTCTGGCTCTCTGATAAGCTTCTATCTCACTTAACAATAAAGGCATGGTTTCGTATATATCACTACCTCTAGATGCGCTTAACAGTGCATCTAGAGGAACTTGCTGTTCTGGCTGAGACCGAGAAAATATTCTACCCATTGTCTTTATCCCCTGTAGATATCAATTGTTGAATAGTGGCTGGTATTTGAGCTTTACTCGGTTCAAATACGTTTGTCTGACCTTCTTCTTTCTGGTCATTTACTTGTACTGATTCTGATGCTCGTCCCTTGACATCGGCCGCAAAAGTGCCAGTGACAACACATGAAAACGCTAGTCCAGCCACAGCTGTAGCAACCAGCCGACGACGTTTTACTTCAGACATTGCACTTACTTTCGTTTCAACCGCTGATTTAGTTGATGCAAGTAATGGTTTTGCAGTGGCAATTGCTCGCTTAGTCATATCAAATGATTTCAAGTAATACGGCGTTGAATCTAATGCGCCAAAGCGCTCATTTAACTCGTTTAATCTATCGTTGGCTTTTAATATTGCCATGCCAGTGTCGTTAGCCAAGCTTTTAAGAGGTGTAACAAACGGTTTGTACGTGGATTTACTCATTGCTAATTGACGATTAGGTAGTACTAGGGGCGGTCGTGCAATTCTCACAACTCGAGTGTCAGGAGTTTTTCGGACAACAATTTCAGTAGATGGTCTAGACGGGCTTATGTGTCGAGCAACTGCGGTTGCCGCCACTGCAAGTAATTCTGGGTCTTCTACTACCGCCTGGAAAAAGTTCCGACTAGCCTTTAGGTTATCTTCGCTGCTATATTGAATAGCTACTTCTTCACCAACTATTTCCCCGTCAATGACTGGTAACATTTCGGCGCGTGTTAATTCTGACATGATTATTTCTCCTATTTTCCTATCTTTGCGGCTACAGCGGCGTTAACAGTGCAACCGTCTTTGTCGTCATCAGAAACAACGGTGATATCTTCTTTATCCACATCAATTCGCTTGGCTATTTCTTCTTTAGTGACAGGATCCACGCCCGAAACTTTAAACTCCATATCCTGAGGTTCGATATAGTCTTTGTGACCATCAACAAATTTAACTGTTATGCCACGGCCGAGTACGTCAGACAGGAAACCGACGGATGCAGGTGTAATCGGGCTACCATCTAGCTCAGATAGTGCTTTTATGCCGTTAGCTCCTTGTAATGCGATCTTTTGCAGCTTGGCTGCGGTGGCGTCTTCGAAGTTTAAGCGCATAAGCGGCGCACACTCTAGTGCGAAGTTGCTGAAGGCTGCATCTCGAGCCACGAGTTGCCGAACATCTTCGTTCTCTCCATTGATAAGAAAGCCGTCGTCTGAGCCACTTTTTTGTTTTTTGGATCCATCAACGGTATCTTGAAGCATACTGGCTTCAACTTTTATCAACTCTGCATCAACCGTAGCTTCTAAATAAACCTGGTTACTCTCATTCACTCTAGCTGCATAGGACACGCTGCCTTCTGACAGTTTTGCTACTAAGCGCCCATTAATGTCGCCCACTGTGCGACGATCACGTCCCCAGATTCCTTTTCCAAAAGCATGAGTGACCGTATTTATGGTCGTGGTGCTGTGCCCATCTGCATATACTATCGGTTCATCTGTTTCTAATCCCATTGATGTAAGGCTACTGCGATTTAACACTTCAGCCTGTTGGGCGGGAGCCAAATCTGCAAGATCTCCTAAAATTTTGTGTGCCTTATCGGCAGCAGCCCCTACACCATCCCCTATTCGACCGGTCTCGTGATCTATCACCCTTACGGCCCCGTAGCCTAAGGCACCAACTGCTAAAAATGCGAGTGTAGTACCCACTGCTACCTTTTTAACACCAGAACTTTTAGCGTTATATTTAGCTTCATGTTGAGCAAGAGCCAATCGCACCGCAGTTTCAGTAGGTAGCTCGAGTATTGAAGGATCAATGGCAGTATCGCTCAAACGTACTACTTCTGTAGAAGCAGCTTGACGATCTTGGTGGGCACGTAGCTGTTCACCAGCTAATTTAGCGCCAATAGTAATAATAGGAACCATGTCATACTCCGCTTATCTATCGCAGTTCGCGTAAACTGCCATATGCACATAGTGCCCATGACAAATCAAACGAACTAACAAATATTAGGTTATTCCATGCAATACTTCGGCCGAGGCCAATTTGTAATTGCATGACCAGTAAGCGTGTAAGCCCTCCTCTTATACGGTCTGGTCATCCAACTATATGGTAGCATATTACTATTTATTTGTTATTGTGTCAAGTATATTACTTGTTTGGGACTATTCCGCCGCCAACAAGAATAAAATTCAAGGTGCTAACGGGCATGATGTCAGCACAAGCAACGACCTTACCCTTTTCAACTGCACGCATCTGTCCTTGCTCGTTAAAGATGGCATCGGCTGTAGGGCCTTCGGTGAGCGGGTCTGCAAATTCAAAAGGCTCTACCAGAGGCAGTTTGTTTCTTACACCTTGGTCGGCCACTGCATACGTATTCATTCGCTCAGCGACAACTCGGGAGGAAACAAAGTTTGAGTTCTCTACTACATTACAACCCTCTGGTTTTTGAGCAGCGCCATATATTTGTTTGCCGTTTTGTGTGGCAATTGTTGGAGCAAGCATTAAGACTACTTCACCCTCTGGCACCACGTGGCGGTTGCCACTGATTGTGCCGAATAGTCGATCGTCTACCTTAACAGGAGATTCCGTATAAGTAGCGCCGGCTCTTAGCACTACGTAGCTATTAAGGTTCTTTTGCGGAGTTAGTCGACTCTTTTCTAAACCGTGCGTCTCGGAATCAACCGCGTTGTTGGTTAGGCGTCGATCTTGTAATAATTCTAATCCGACAACTCCACCTGCAGCTACTGCAGCAGCTACACAACCGACTACAACGCGTCGCCCTGGCTTAAAATGTCGTTTTTCGGTCGAGACTTTCGACTTTTTTGATGCGTCATTTATCGTAGGGCGCGTGTATTCGCTAGAAGAAGTAGCAGTTGTGTCGGTTATTCTTTCGCTCATAATCGCTGATAATACACCCAATTTCCTATTATTACAACATTATTGTGCGGATATAGTCACCAACTTACACGCTGGGCATTGTGACTCACCGCCGCCGGCACAATTCTCACAGATCAAAATTAGTTTATTGCAGCGCGTTACGTCGCAATTTTCATAGTTACTGGTTTTACCTGCACAGTGGACGCATTCACCGATATCTTTCGCAGACTCTGAGAATTTCATACCCATACGCCCATCAAACACATACAGCGAGCCTTCCCATAAGCCGCCATCTTTGTACTGTTCGCCGTATTTAACTATTCCGCCATCAATTTGGTAGACCTCTTTGAAGCCCTCTTGCTTCATGAGCATACTTAGTACCTCGCAGCGGATACCACCTGTACAATACGTAACAACTGGCTTGTCCTTGATGGCATCGTATTTCGGATCGGCTAATTCCTGTTTGAAATTGCTGGTTAGATTAACGTCGGGAATGACGGCATCTTTGAATTTGCCTACGGCCGCTTCGTAAGCGTTGCGGCCGTCGAAGAACACTACCTCATCGCCGCGCTCAGTCACTAGGTCATGGACTTGCGCGGGCTTGAGGTGCTTGCCGCCGCCGACAATCCCATTTGCATCAACTTCAATTTCGCTAGCAGCATTAAAGGTTACAATTTCATCGCGTACTTTAACAACCAGTTTGGGAAATTCTTGACCGGTGCCATCGCTCCATTTAAACGTCATGCCTTTGAAGGCTGGGTAGGCTTTAGTGGCTTTTACATAGGCTTTGAGCGACGCTAGATCGCCGCCGAGAGTGCCGTTAATGCCATGGTCGGCTAGCAGTATGCGCCCCTTCAAATTCAAGCTATCACAAAGCGTCCGCTGCCACATACGAATAGCTTCTGGATCGGTCAGTGGGACAAATTTATAAAACAGAATTACTTTTTGCATCGGGCTAATTATAGCGGCCACGGCGGGTCTTGTCACTTACATGCAAAACTAGACGTCCAAGAAAACGATAACGCGGTCGGCTTTAACGTGCATCAGGCCACTGGCTATCCGGATTCGCTCGTCGCCCTTAGGCGATCGTACTACTAGTTCGCAGGGGTTGAGTAACGAAATAAAGTTATGGTGCGTCGGCAAAATATCAAAGGGGCCGGTAGCGTTCTCGCCACTGATGCTAAAGGCGTCGCCTTCGTAATAGGTTTTGAAGGGCGAGTGAATCTTAACGGCCATACTGAGTTTGCCATCGATGGTCTTCTTAGCGGCGAATTCTTTGGCCGCTGAATCTTGTTGCGACTCTTCGACGGTTGCCGGCGCACTTTCATCAATAATTTTATGGGGCTGATCCTGCGGGGCGTCGCTCATACAATAATTTCTTCGATACTCTTCAGCGTGTCTTCACGGGTAAAGAAGTCGCCGGGGACACCATTCATCTTAGTCATCACGTTCATGTTCTGCGTAAAGTTCAGGATTAGTTTCTTGGCCTTGGCGTAATCGGAACGGTCGGCCGGACTCAATTCGTTTTCACCAATAATGGCGATAATGCCCTTCAACGATTCGTACTTCTGTAATAGCGCCTGAACTTGGACACTCAATAGGTAATGCCGGTCACCGACAATTTCGGGCGTCAGCAAACTGGAGTTCGTTAGGTTGAGGTCGACAGCTGGACGCTGACCCTGCTCGGCCACCTTACGGGAGAGGACGATTATGGAATCCATTTCGTGCTGAATAAACTGCACGGCCGGGTCAGAAATATCATCGGCCGGGACATAGATTGTCTGCACACTGGTAATGGAGCCGTTCTCGTTGGAGCTCAAACGGTCCTGCAGAATCTTTACATCAGAGAATATTGTCGGCTCGTAACCACCTTCGTTTGGCACTTGGTCAAGAATGGTCGACATCTCGTTCTTGGCCTGAATATAACGGAACATATTGTCGGCAAAGAACAGAATGTTTTTCTTTTCGACGTCGCGGAAATATTCGGCGCTGGCAGTGGCCGAGATACCAATCAGCGCCCGCTGGACAGGGTTTTCATTCATCTGCGCAAAAAACATGCAGGTGTTCTTTAGTAGGTCATTCTCTTTAAGGGTTTCGTAGAGTTCGTGACCTTCTCGAATACGCTCACCAATACCAGCAAAGAACGACAGCCCCGAGCCACTGCGGGCCACGTTGTTAATCAGCTCCATCGTAAGCACCGTCTTACCAACACCGGCACCACCGATAATGCCGATCTTGCGACCCTTAACGAACGGCGTAAAGAAGTCGATAACTTTAATACCGGTTTCTAGAATTTCCGGTTTCTGGACGCTAAAGTCCGACGAGCGACCGGGGAGCGTCAGAATATCTTTATACTTTTGGCCTTCCGACGGGATAGCCGGTTGGCCGTCTAATGGGTCACCGAGGGCGCTCAAAATGCGACCAATTGTAATCTCGCCGACTGGTATTTCTATACCCTTATGGGTGCGATCGACATTCATACCCTTCATAATTCGCAGATCCGAGCGAACATTTAAACAAAAGGCGATGCCACCGGGCTCAAGGTGATCTACCAGCAGCTTTGTACCAAAGGTATTGTCTACCTGCACTAATTCATTAATGCTCGGTGTGTCGTCATCAAACTGGGCGCGAACCACAAGGTCTTTAACTGAAATAACTGTGCCTGCCATTACTTAACTCCCGCCGCGCTTTTTTTCATACCGTTAATAATTTCTTTCAAGCGTTCATCTTTAATGCCACGCCGGGCGCGGTTAAAGGCCATGTGAATTTCGCCGCGCGACTCTTCGGCCCGCTGGTGCGAGGCGCTCATGGCCCGGAAACGCGAGGCGTACTGGGCAAGCTTAGACTCTAGAATTAATTGGCTGACGGCAATCTGCATCATCGACCGCTCGAGGTGGGCAGCCACAGTATACGTCGTTGGCTCAAAGATATACGTTTCGTCAGAAATAATATCTTCCGGACGATCACTGCTATCGCCTAGACCTTTGACGGCCGAAGACAGTTCGATGCGCTTAACGTCTTGCACCATCAGCGATACATATTCTTGGTAAAAGACTTTGGTGCTGCGGTACTGCTGCACCTGGCGAATGATTGGCGAGACATTGATGTTCTGGTCTTTGTTGGGGAGCTTGAAGTACTTCTTATAGGCAATGCCCCGCTGGGCTAACTGAACAGCGCCGTGGTGACCGATAACCACCACGTCGTTAACATCTTCTTTGTAGGTAGATAGCATCAGCTGCACCAGTTTTTGGTCAATGTCACCACTAAAGCCACCCTCGGCCGTAATAATGATATACAGCTCTTTATCGATAATATCTTTATTAACTTCGCGACCGAACTTAAACAGGTTATCGACGCGCAGCTGCGAGTAAATCCCCCATAGTTCGTTAAAAAAGATAGTCGATTGCAACACCTGGTTTTTTATCTGGCCAATGCGCATACTGGCAATGCCCTCGAACACACTAGTCAATTCCACTAGCGTGCCCATCGAAATTTCTTCGCGGGCGTATTCGGCAGGGCGCTTCACGAGGCAACTCCTGCAAGTTCTTTATCTTTAGCCTTGGCGGCGTCTTTGGCGTCCTTGGCGTCGTGTTCGGCCTGTTTTTTGGCCTTCTTGTCGTCTTTGCTGCCTTCGGCTGGCTTATCTTCAGCGGGGGGTTCGGCTGGCGGCGCAGCAGCTGCCGGTTTTGGCGCGCCCATCAACTTAATAAGGCATTTTTGCTTTAGATCCTCGCGGACAGCGTCGAAGTCTTCGTCTTTAGTAACCTTTTTGGCGAACTCATTAGAATTCAACTTAAGGTTGTTTAAGTCGAGATCTTCACCGTCGGCGACGTTTAAGATAATATCGAACATCAGCTGCTGGGCGGTCAACGAAAAAGTCTCGGTCGGGCTTTGCGTTAAGATTTCAAAGACGCGGTGGCCCGTTGCCAGAGCCCGCTTGGCTTCGACGGCTAATTCGCTACCGAAGTGAGAGAACTCTTCGGCTTGGCGGAAATCGGCCAGCGTTTTTAGGGTCTGGGCGGCATAACCCTTTTGGCGTTTGTTATGACCAACACCACCGGCACGGGTCACGCTTAGTCCAATATTCATAGCCGGGCGAATACCACTGCGGAAAATATCCATATCCAGAATCCACTGACCGTCGGTAATGGACATAATGTTGGTCGGCAGATAGGCGGTAATATCACCGTTGGCGGCGTGGACCATCGGCACACTGGTTAAGCACTTACCGGTTGTAGCTAGACGGCCGGCGCGCTCAAGCAAGCTGGAGTGGGCGTAGAACATGTCTCCTGGGTAGGAGTCACGACCCGGACTCACCCCTGACAATAGGGCGACTTCGCGGTAGGCATGAGCGTGGCTGGTGAGGTCGTCATAAATAATAATAGTGTCTTGTTCACAGTCCTGCCACAGGAACTCGGCGTGAGCGCAAGCCACATATGGGGCTAGATAGCTCATGATGAGCGATTCAAACATGGTCGACACCACCACGATCGCTTTTTCCAGACCACCGGCTTCCTGCAAGCGGCTGAGTAGCGTATCGACGTCGCTACGGCGCTTAGCAATCAGGCAGTACACCACCAACTGATCGGTATTCTTCTGGTTAATAGTCAACTGCGTCGCCATGGTAGATTTACCGGCCTTACTATCGCCCAGTAATGCCATACGTTGGCCACGGACAATCGGAAACAGCGAATCTATAGCAGTAATACCGCTCTCCACTTGGTCGGACAGCAATTTTCTTTCGTACAGTGCCGGCGCGGTGTTAAACACCTTCCGCGTGGCCGCGGCGGCAATCGGACCTTTACCATCAAGCGGCTCACCGGTAACCGACACAACGCGACCAACAAAGTCTTTGCCGACTTTAGTCACTAGTTCTTGGTGTTGGACCACGGCCACCATACCTATGCGCAGGCTTTCGACGCCGAGGTGGAGTAAAACCACGTGATCGGGGTGAACTTGGTGCACAAAGCCTTTACTGCCATCTTCAAACATCACTAAGGCATGAACGGCGCACGGCTGAAGGCCGCGGGCTTTAATCAGAAACTTCTCTACCGAGATCACCTCACCGACCGGATTACCGGCGGCGATCAGTTTATCGAAGTGTTGGTTGCCGGAATTCACGTTTTAACTACTTCTTTAAAGCTAGCCATTAGTAACTCACGGTTTTTGGTAAAGTTTTGGCGCAGCGAGAAGTCATAAAATTTATTGGTCGAGCGCACTAAGCACCCAGCACCAATATTAGGTTGCAGACCAACCGTTAACAGAACTTGGGGACTGATCTCTTGGCGTAACCAGGTCATCAATTTTTCAATAAACGAAGCGGCCGGGTCGGCGCTGAAGCTAATGTGCAGCACTGGGGCGTGCGCCCGAATCTGGGCTAAAAAGTCTAACAATTGCTTACGTTGGGCTGGCACCAATAAATCTAGCTTGTTGGAGTCAATTATGGCCTCAAGTAACAGTGATGTCTTTGGCATTTTAGCCTCGTGCGTCTGGCCCTTCAGGTCAAACTGCATGAGCTGGTTGTCAAGAGCCTCGACGTCGCGAATTAAGCGGCCAACATCGACGGGGCTGACCACCAACAATGGCAGCTGTAACTGAGCCGGTGCATCAGCCTCATGCGCCATTGGTAATGTCCTCTATCATAGCGGCTTTATTGGCTTCCAGGTCAGCCAGAATATATTCCAGTTGGTCGTTGAGGTCAATCTGGTTGCCGATGGCGGCAATGACGTAGTGGTTAACAATATCGGTCATGTTCTGTTCAAAGCGCTGCACCAGTTGCTGCTTTTCAGCGACAATTTCCTTTTGCACGGCCTGGCCGAGTAGTGCTCGTTGCTCGTCGATGGCGGCGTTGGTCTTTTGAATCGACTCAATCGCCATCTGTTTAGCATCCATGATGGATTCTTCATACTTCTTAAACTCTTCTTTGAGCTTACTGGAGATCTCGGTTTTCATGTACTCGTTTAGCTGCGACGTGGTTAACCGCAGGTCCTGTTGTAGAAACATGGCGTTCTCACCAATAATCTTCTCAAAATGGAGCCGGCCACGGTTACGTAATTCTTCGCGGAAATCTTCATTAAAAATATGCTCGACATCGGCATCGGCGGCTTCCTGGATAGTCCCGGCCGCGTTTTTAGCCTTTTTGGCAGGCTGCGAGGTACTGCCAATCTTGACGATTAACCAGATAAAGGCGATGCCTGTCGCGCCGATTGTGCCGAGTAGTAAGAATAGCCACCAGATTGTCATGTTTGTTTACCCACCATATGAAAGATCTTTGATTCTAGAATACCACATTTGTCCATAATGCTTAAGCTGTTACGACCTAGGCTTTGAGCAGTAAATAGACCGCTAAGACGCCGACAATAAATACTATCAGCCCGGCAATGACGGTCTGAATTAAACTTTTGATAATTGACTTCTTAGATAACGGATTACGGCCAATAGAAACCATGCCGTTACGGACGCCGCTATAGACCAAATTAGCAGCTACAAAGGCGCTCACAACCAATATTACGACCCCTAAATAAATCCGCGCCGCACTGACAGGCTTATCGACCAGCCCAATAGCAGCTTTGCTGAGGAATTCAGGTACTTTATCGGTGGCTTGTGATGCTAACGGATTATGGCTAATGTCTATGGCCACGCTAACCCGGCTAATTGAGACATCGGTTGATTTGCCCAATTGGTTCTTGAGTGCTACCTTGCCAACGACGTTATTGGTACCGTTAAAGGCGGTCAGCGCCTTACCCAGTACGATCAACTGTTTATCGTCGGCTTTCATGCCAATTCCGGCTATTGCCGAAACGGTAACTATGTCGCCAACTTTTATAGGTCCATTCTGATTACTCACTAAGACGCTAAAGTGGCCTTTGGTGGCTACGTACACTTGTTGCACCGTAGTTGTCTGCGGCGTCAATGTGATGGTTGATTCGTTGGGCTGCACGACCACACCTAGTAGACTTTTGATAGTATCTTGCGTAACTAGCTCAACGGTACCCGTATCCTTCGGTTTAAGCTTTACTATCATACCTAGCTGCACCGCCGGGTCGGCGTTATAGCTATGGCTCAGCGACTGACTGATGTTAGCTGGAGCAGCGGCAGCGCTTTTCTCGGTGCTTGGTTTGGCAGTTGCCGCTAGGGCAATCGGCCCGCCGACGCACGTGGTCGCGACTGTAATGAGTAGCGCCAAAAGGGTGGCGCGCCATAGCGTATACATATGGCTAAAGTATACCGCTTTTGGTTATCTGAGCAACTAATGGTCGCTGGTAAAACGCTGAAGCGCGTCTAGCGTGGTATCTATTTCAGCTTCGGTAGTTCCCCGCCCCATAGTTAGGCGGAGCGATGAGCGGGCCGCGGCGTCGTCGAGTCCGAGCGCCGCTAAAACGGTTGATGGTTTCTGACTGCTGGCGCTGCAAGCCGAGCCGGCTGCGGCCATAATGCCCGCCTCGTCGAGTTGCATCAGTAATCGCTCGTTGTCTATGCCGGGAATTGTCAGGTGAATGTTATTTGGCAACCGGTGCGCTAATGAGCCATTAATAACTGCTGTCGGTACTTTTAATGCTAATTGCTTATACCAATATTTTTGCAGTTCCTGCAAACGCTCTCCTTCATCATGTCTTTGCTCGGTCGCTATCTGCAGGGCGGTCGCAAAACCAACAATACCAGCCAGGTTTTCGGTACCAGACCGAAGTCCGCGTTCCTGTCCGCCGCCGCTAATGAGCGGCGTGAGCTGGGTGCCACCCTTTACATACAACACACCAGTTTGTTTGGGCCCATAAATCTTACTGCCGTTTAAGCTAACCAGATCGGCTCCTAGCCGGGCAACTTGGATATCCAAATAATTGGCGGCTTGGCAGGCGTCGACATGGAAATAGAGCGGAGTTTTATTGCCAACGCGTAAGCGGTCCTTGCGGATTGTTTCTAACAAACGGCCAATGTCGCGAACCGGCTGGATAGTGCCAATCTCGTTATTGGCGTACATGCAACTGACAAGCACTACATCATCGGTTAGCTGATTGGCAAGGTCGTCCAAGTCTAGGCGGCCGTCGGCCGATACCTGCACTAGCCCATAATTATATTCAGCCGCAGGCGCAAGTACGGCGCTGTGTTCTACGGCACTTAACAGCAGCGTCGCCTCAGGGAAGCGCCGCATGACGCCGTGGAGCGCCAAATTATTAGCTTCGGTGCCGCCAGCCGTAAAGACAATTTCACTCGGGCGAGCTCCCAGACAGGCGGCCACCTGCGTTCTAGCTTGTTCGAGAGTGCCGCGCGTTTGGCGAGCACCCGAATAGGTTGCTGACGGGTTATAAAAGTCAGTAGTAAGATAGGGCTGCATGGCAGCCAGCACGCGCTCATCTAACGGAGTAGCGGCGGCGTAATCGAGATATATAGCGTTTGTCGGCACTGGGTGGCCTTAGGCAGTTTGCAACAAACGATTATATTCGGAATTAATCCGTTCGCGGTAGAGTTCCGCTGTACGGTACAGATTACCGGCTTCGTTTTCGGTTAAAGGCTGATACGGGTGATTATTCTGTGATTTTAAGACGCCGTTTGGTTGCACGTTGTACCGCGTCGTTACCGTCTGCTTGGCGCCTTTAGCATCGAGCCACTCTTCATGCCAAATCCAGGTGTTAGTATCGAGGCAAAAGAACTCACGACGGTGGCCCTTAGGAACGGGGCCAAATAAAGCTCCGCCCAACTTAGCTTCCATGCGAATGAGCTCGCGCTCAGTTTTGGCGGCCCGTTGCGCGGCGTCCTGTGGAAAAATTTTGGGCAATAATTTCATGCCGATTCTCGTTCATCCCAAGCTTGGCTAGCTGCTAAGCGGGCTGCATCAGCCATATCTGCCTGTTCAGTTTCAAGCTGACGCTCACGTTCATCTCGCTTATCGGCAAAGTTAATTACTTGGCCGGCGACTTCCACGGGTACTTTAGTTACCTGTGGAGCAGTCTCGATAACGGGTTGGGGAGTGATTTCATTTGCACGAGATGGTTGTTCTGCAACTTTAGGAAATCGATAGGTTAGTGCCGATAAGAGGAGGGGGACACTTGCGTCGACAATGGTGTGCTGACGTAGTTTTAACACATCTTGCCGAGCCGCGGCAGGCCGGCTTTCAAAAGCTTTCGATGATGGAATTAATTTAAGCATAAACTATTTAAGGCCAAACAGGTTATTAGCGTTGGCGGTGATTGCTGCGGCCAGCTCGGGTAGAGCGACGTTGTGCAGTTGGGAGAGAAACTTTGCCACCGTCACGATATGTTTAGGCTCATTTACAGTACCACGATAAGGGGTAGGAGTCAAGAAGGGCGCGTCAGTTTCTAATACTAAATTTTCAAGCGGAATCGCTTTGTACATGGCTATCTGTTCCGGGTTTTTGGCAAAGGTAGCAATGCCATTAACGCCTATGTATAACCCCAGCTCAACAGCGCGGCGCATATTTGCCTCCGTATCGGTAAAACTATGTAGTACACCTGTAAGTCCAGGATACTTTTCGAAGATGGGCCAAAAATCGTCATAGGCCTCGCGAACATGGAATATCAGTGGCAGATTGTGCTCTTGAGCTAGTGCTAACTGTCTGTTGAGCATTTCTATTTGATCGGCTTTTACGGAATGGTTATAAAAGAAATCTAGCCCGCATTCGCCAATCGCAACAACTTTGGGGCTGACGGCTAGGGCTGCAAATTCTGCCCAAGACGCTTCGTCGTCCACATAACGGCTCGCTTCGTGCGGATGAATGCCAATACTAGCCCATGCCCCAACTTGGCTTTGTACAAAATCGACTGCCAGCTGGCTGTCGGCCAAATCGCAACCGACACAAACTACATTACTTACGCCCTCAGTCACCGCCTCTGTAACCAATATTTCTCGTGTGAGGTCTGGCCGTTTAGCCCAAGCTTCAGCTGTCGACCGCTCGCCGGCATTTGTACCAGCGGACTGAATATGGCAATGAGTATCGACAAACTCCATAGCTAGATTATTTTTCGTCGATATCGTGCTTAGGGAATAGCGTACCGTCGAGCGGTCGGACGATGCCTTCCGCAAAGACGCCGGTGATTTTGGCGGCGGTATCGGGCATAAACGGCAGTAATAGATCGGCAATTTCTAACAGGTTACTGGACATGTAGGCTAACACTTCGCGAAGATGATCGGGGTCGTTTTGCTTAGCAATTTCCCACGGCTTTTCTTGGTCGATATATTGGTTAAGCCCGCGGACTTGTTCCCAGACCTCATCGAGCGCCTTGTCGAAGCGGCAAACTTTCAGTGCAGCGAGGTACTGGGCAATGTCGTGTTCGGCTGGCGGGATATCGCCAATTATTCCCTCTTGGTACTTTACGATCATGGCGACTGTACGACTAACGGCGTTGCCAAGTTCATTGGCGAGTTCATTGTTGTAGGCCGCGTCGAAGGTGGCTTTGCTGTAATCACCATCTCCATAGCTAGGGATGTGACGCAAGAAGTAATAGCGGAATGCGTC
Source organism: Candidatus Saccharimonadota bacterium (assembly GCA_014378615.1). Lineage (GTDB taxonomy): Bacteria > Patescibacteriota > Saccharimonadia > Saccharimonadales > UBA4665 > UBA4729. The sequence continues at coordinate 18,904 of JACMNI010000003.1, forward strand.
CACACCGTACTGGTCAATGATTTCGTATGGCGATACATAGTTACCAAGGCTCTTGCTCATCTTTTTACCTTCCACCGTAATAAAGCCATGGACATAGAGAACCTTCGGCAATTCCAGCCCTATGCCGAGCAAGATAGCCGGCCAAATAGCAGCGTGAAAACGGATAATATCTTTGCCAATCACTTGGGTAGATGCCGGCCAGAATTGCTTAAAATCAGCGTGTTCCGGGTAACCCAAAACAGTAATGTAGTTCATTAAAGCCTCGAACCAGACGTACATGACTTGTTTGGCGTCGCCAGGCACGGCGATGCCCCAACTAATCTTGTCGTGGGGTCGAGAGATGCTTATGTCCTCTAAGCCGTCACGGAGTAAACTCAGTATTTCGTTGCGCTTAGTTTCAGGTAGTATCTGGAACGCCCCCGAATCTATAGCGTCTAGAACTGGCTTAGTGTAGTTACTTAGCTTAAAGAAATAATTCTCTTCTTCTATTTTATCGTAAGGACGATTGTGACTCGGACAGACCCCTTTGTTGGCCTCAACTTCGGTTTCGGTAAAGAAAGCTTCATCTCCAACGCAGTACCAACCGGTGTATTTTGCTTTGTAGATATCTTTCTCTAGGGCTTTCCATATGAGCTGAGCGCGCTGTTCGTGGCCGCTATCGGTGGTGCGGATGAAGCGATCATTGCTAATGTTTAGCTTGGTGGCCAACTCACTGAATTTGGCGCTCATTTGATCGGCTAAGACTTTTGGTTCTAACTTGAGCTCGGCGGCTTTTTCGGCAATTTTGCCACCGTGTTCGTCGGTGCCAGTACTATACAGCACTATCTCGCCGCGTTGTCGGGCGGCGCGGGCCAAAACGTCGGCCATTATAAATTCCATGGCGTGACCTAAATGTGGTTCGCCGTTGACGTATGGAATAGAGGTGGTAATGTAATTATTCATCATATCAGTATAGCATTACGATTGTGGGGCGTCGGGGAAAGGCAACTCGTACGATTTAATCTACTAACAGCTTGGTAACTTCATCGCGTTCTAGGTCATCCAGTTCGGCAAACAGATCTTCTTCGTATTTTTCGGATACTGAATACAGATAGTCGTCTTTGGCGCGCGGAATAACATGGAAGGTCAGGTGATTTACTTTTAAAGCATCTTGTTTTAGAAATGGCTTATAGCCTTGGCGAATATCGCAACCGGTACCCAGTTTGCCAACCACGCGTTGTTCTACAAAATTAATGAGGGCAAAGATATCCTGTAGCTCTTCAGCGGTTAATTCCCAAGGCTTTTCGACGTGCCGCTTGGGCATAACCAGCGTGTGGCCTGGGACTTTCCGAGGATCGCTCAGCAACATCTGGGCGCTATCATTACTCTTAACAACCCGTTCGAGCGGATCACAAAATGGGCAGCTAATAGTTTCAGTCATAGGTTTAAGTATACTTAGCTCGGAAGTTTAAGGCCAATTTTGTCGGCTAGACGCCTGATCCATCTGTCGTGGCGAGCCAATTGCATAGTAGACGCGGCGCCCTCTATCTCGTTGTCATCACGTAATTTTAGCAGGTTGTCTAACGCGTTATCGACGACGTTGAATCGACGGTCTACAACATCAAATTTATCATCAATACCAGCAAAGCGACCATCCAGATAGTTGAATAATTTCGCCCACCGTTTATCCTCATTTGTCATACCTTAACTCTAGCGCCAGCGCTCAGCAAAAATAACTATTTCCAGGTTCTTTTGGCGTTTTTTAATTCTTTGTTAATGAAGGCTTGTTGCAGATCTATATCGAGGCGATTACACAGGTCAATCAATAGCCAAAAGACATCGGCGGCTTCTTCGGCGACTTCGTGGTGCTGTGAGGTGGCGTCGACCTTCTGGCCATTAGTTTTACGAATGGCTTTGGCCAATTCACCAACTTCCTCTACTAGTAGCGTAAAGACTTCTGGTACCGTTTCTTTGTCGAAACCACGCGCCACCACGAGTTGGGAGACCAGCTCTTGGTAATCAGCTAATGACTGGGGTGTTAAATTCATAGCGGTCGGTCGACGTATTCTTGGCACAAACGTTCAAAGACACCATTAGTCCAGCCGAAACCTTCTTGACTGGGGTAAACGCCCTTGATGGGTGGTTTTTCGGGAGAGACAACGTTATATTTTTCCAGGAAGACGCCATTAACGGTATACCAACTGAGGTTACTCTTGAGCCACTTCATAGCGATGCGGCGGGCGTCGGCGTGGTAGCCATAACGCTCTAAGCCTTTGATAACCACGTAATGCAGCGGCGCCCAGCCATTTGGATAGGCCCACTGCGTCGGCATACTACCAAAAACAAACTGCCCAACCGGTAATGCGTCAGTTGTGGCCAGTCCACCCTTATTTTCAAAACGGCGTAGCGCACGAACGAGCGAGGCGGCTTGCTTTTCGTCGACCATACCGGCAAACATCGGGAAATAAGCGGCCAAGCTGCTAACGTTACCACGGCGCTCCTTGACATAATTGTAATCGTAATACAGTCCGCGGATGCGGTCCCACATCAGGCTATTCATTGTCTTTTTACGGAGCTCGGCAGCGTCATCCCAGCGAGCGGCTTCGCGTTTGTCGCCAAATAGTCGAGCGGCCCGCGCAAAATCGGTTTCATATTTATAGAGCAAGGCGTTTAGGTCGACGGGCAAGTAATTCAGGGCGCGGCGACCAAAGCGCGGCGTCATGTCCCAGCCACTCTCGGCTTCGGCTAAATCGTGGAGATAATTGATGTCGTAGTAGCGGCTCAGGCCCTTATAAACTTGGCGCTCATTAGGTTTCTTCATACCTAACCACACGGTGTTATATTCTTGCTTAGCAATTTCGATGTTATTTTTGAGCCACTCCAAACCCGGGTCGTAGGCTTGGTAGACGTCAAAAATAAAGCTAGTAAGAAATGGCGGTTGTGAACGGCCCATTAAATAAGTCCTGGAGGCGTTAGGAATGACCTTGAAGCGCGTGAACAGCGCCATCAGGTCTTCTAAAATCCCCATGACGAGTTCTTTGTGCTCGGCATCCAACATGCCTTGAACCATAAAGTAGCTATCCCAGTAGTAAAGCTCGTTGTAATCGAAGCCAGTCTTCTCAGTAAACGATGGTACCAGGTACGGCTTAGGTAAGCCGAGGAGACTCTCGTCGTCTTTTGGGTGGAAGCGTTGAACATGGGGCCAAAAGTCGACAATATAGGCACGGGCGGCGACGACGGCTTCTGGCGTTAAGTCTTTATCGGGGCGAAACGAAAACTGTCGGGTTTTCCCGACAATATCTTTGGCAAAATCTTTAGCTTTATTAAATTGAGGCATATCAGTTAAGGGTACCGGGTTTACGGGGTTATGGTCAAGCGAATTTATTTACTGGCCAGGTGCCACAGCCCGCAGTGATGACACTTATACGGCTGCACGCTGGTGCCATGCTGATACATGACAACATTGGCGCTGACACTGGCTTGGGTTTGGGTATCGAAGGCCAACTTATCGGCGCAGGGCAACGGTTGTGGCTCGTCTGACATAGCAGTTGCGCTTCCCTAAGCAGCCGCGTTCACCGCGGCCAGATCAACCGGAGCCCCTCGCTTTTCATGAATCAGCAAAGCGGCTGAAATTGAAGCCAGTAAGGCAAAGCACATACCGACATACAGTGCGTTATGGTAGCCCTGGACCTGAGCGGCAGCTTGCACCAGTGGTTGTTTGGCGTCGGCGGCGTGACTGCTTAAATAGGCCAGTGTCCCCGAAGCCGAAACGCCTGAAAGGATTGCTAGGCCCAATGAGCCGCCAACTTGTTGGGAGGTGTTCAGGAGCCCCGAGGCCAGACCAGATTCACGGTGAGGCACACCAGTTGTAGCAGCGATGGTAATGCAAATGAACGTCATGCCAAGACCGGCGGCCATCAGGATTAATCCGGGCAGTACATCAGTAAGGTAATGACCTTGCACGGGGAGATGAGCTAGTAAAAATAGTCCCGCGGCCAGTAACAGTGGCCCGACGATGATCGGCTTCTTGTAGCCAATTTTACCAATGACGTGCTGCATAGCGAATGACATAAAGCCAATTGTAAATGGCACCGGCAAAAAGCTGAGACCCGACTGAATTGGCGAAAAGTGCAGCACATTTTGCAAGTAGAGCGTAACGAAGAAGAACATCGAAAACAGGCTGGCAGTAATTGGCAGCTGGGTCAAGTTAGCCCCGGCGACACCAGGTATCTTAAAGATACTGAGTGGCATTAACGCGTGCTTGGATCGCGATTCATTAAAGATAAATAGAGCCAGAAGTATGATTGCCCCGCCAATAAGTAGCACGGTCTCGCCGGCAGTCCAGCCCAGTACCGGTGCTTTAGTAAAGGCGTATACCAGTAGCATCAATCCAGATGTTACTAGAGCCGCACCGGGTAAGTCGAGCTTATTATGGTCGAGGTCGGCTTTACTCTCGGGAACATACAAGTACGCCGCGGCAATCACGGCCATAGCAACCGGGACATTAACAAAGAAGTTCCAGCGCCAATTCAAATACTCTGTCAGCACTCCACCGAGTAATACTCCCACGGCAGCGCCACCGGCAGCTACGGCACCCCAGACACTAAGGGCCTTGGCGCGCTCTTTACCTTCTTTGAACGTGGTCAACACAATAGAAAGAGCTGCCGGCGACATGAAGGCCGCTGCGAGCCCCTGCACCGCTCGCAGGACCTGAATCATGGTACTGTTCTGCGACAACCCGCAGGCCAGTGAGGCAATAGCAAAGGCGGCAACAGCCGACATAAAGACTTTACGGCGTCCATAGAGATCAGCCGCGCGACCACCGAGTAGTAGAAAACCGCCAACAGCAATCGTGTAGGCCGTAACCACCCATTGCAAGCTGCTAGCACTGGTAAAGTTGAGGTCCTTATAGATGGACGGTAAGGCTACGTTAACGATAGACGTATCGAGCACGACCATGAACTGGGCGACGGCAACGATTAATAAAACTAGATTTTTATGGACGACACGCTTCATCATAGGGCGGACCTTTCGATTATATTTTTATACTTAACGAGTAAAGTATTGGTTGCTTCCAGCATAGCACCAATATTTCGTTTATAAAACCCCTTACAATCTGTTGACTTTACTACTTTTTATTTGGGGGTGGTAGTCCGGTATAATAAAAAGCATTAGCAGCTAATTGAAAGGGGGTAATCATTGAAAAGTCCTAAATCTATCGGGCAGGTAATGAATAGTGGCGTATGTGAGGTACGTACCCCCTAACTGCACTTGCCTGCCTACGTAGGCCGAAATCCTCAGCCGCTGTTTTTTGTTAAACAGCGGCTTTTCGTAGTAATGACCCTATACTTAAAGCAGACTATTTATGATGCCCTTACGACCCCTTGACATTAACGCCCTGCTTCTCAGACTGGTCGGCTTGGTAGCCCTTTTGAGCATACCGTTCAAACGGCTTCCTCGCGGCGTCGACGATCTGCTCCCATTTTATAACGCCCAAACGTCGCGCTACAGCAGCCTGCTGATTGGAATAAGCCTCCTCTATGTTGCTACGCAGTTGGTGCGCAAGAAACGTTCGGCATATTATTTGTCGCTGGTCGGGCTTGGTTTGCTGACGCTTGTCGAATTACTCCACTTTCGAAATCCCCTCCAGCTGGTGCTCTACAGCGGCGTATTTGTCAGCATTCTAAAGGACCGTCATGATTACGTCGTAAAGAGCGACGCTGACGGTATGCGCCGGTCTAGTCTGACGGCGCTCGGACTCCTTTCGGTTGTAATGGTGTTCTCAGGTCTGGTCATGTCTCGCATTGACACTCGTGATTTCGGTAAAGATCTAAGTGTCGTGGAAACGGTCAATGTTATTGTTCGATCGCTTGTTGGCGCTCCGCTGCCGCCTGGCGTTTCGGCGCAGCGTAGCGGCCGGCGGGTAGTGCATCTGTTAAATGCGGCGGGGTTAGGATCGGGCATACTCATCGGCATCAGTTTATTTCAGCCACTAAAGCTGCGTCTACCGGCGCCGCGTAGTGCCCGCTTAGAAGCCGAGCGAATTGCCCGATTGTATAGCACTAGCGCCGATGACTATTTAAAAATATGGCCCGAAGACAAACACTATTATTTTTATCAGGATAGCTTCATAGCCTATAAAGTTGCCAATGGTATTGCCCTAGTACTCGACGGCGTCTGTGGCAAACCGGCTGATAGCGGCCGGTTGCGTCGGCAATTTTTGGATTACGCCGAGGGTAACGGCTGGAGCGTCGCAATTATCCACGCCGATCAAGCCGAGGCTGAAAAGTGGGAGCGGTACAAACTAAGTTCGGTATTTATCGGTAGCGAAGCTGCAATCGATACTGCCGAATTTGTGAAAAAAACCGTTGGCGATAAACACTTTCGTTATGTAAAAAATAAAGCCCTTAAAGATGGCCTCGAATTTAGCCTCTGGCAGCCTCCTTTGTCAGCCAAACAAACTGATCAGTTACAATCTGTTTCCACAGATTGGTTGGCCGGCGGCAAACGAGAATATACCTTCATAATGGGCTACTTTGACACTAGCTATGTTGCCGTCACCGCGGTGGGGGTACTAAAAAAAGACGGCCGCGTCGTGGCGTATGCTAATCTGTTGCCGAGCTATGTTATGGGCATTGATAGTATTGACCACATGCGATCAATCCCCGGCTTGTCACAAGTCGCCATGCATTTTTTACTCATGCGACTTGTTTGCGATCGCACAGTTACTAATCAGACCAAGGTGTTTAATTTGGGGCTAGCGCCATTATCTAAACTAGAAGATCGGTCATTAGTAAATTTGAGTGACCGCTTGCTGCCACTCGTTAAACTACTCGGCAGTCGCTATTATTCTTTTAGTGGCCTCGAGCAGTTTAAAGGCAAATTTCGACCCGACTGGGAGGCGCGCTACTTAACGTACACTGGCGGTATAACGCGCCTTCCCGCTGTCATAACCGCCCTTAATAGCGCCACCCTGTACAAGTCGCGTTAGTTACTGAACTTCTGCGAGTTGTACCTGAAAGATAAGCACCGAATTAGCTGGAATACCATTCTGGGCTGTCGCCCCATAGCCGACCACGGGCGGTACAATTACTAGGCGCACGCCACCCACTTTCATGCCGGCCAAGGCTTGTTCCTAACCGGTTATGACTTGATGGCTCCCTAGGGTGAAGACGAATGGCGCCAGTTTGCCGTCGGCTCCGGTGCGTGACTCATCAAATTTCGTACCGTTAGTTAACCAACCTCGGTAGTACACAGCAGCTTTTTTGTTGGCCTCAAGCGTGGCGCCGGTGCCAACTTGGACATCGGCAAACAAGCCGCCCTGATCATTCTTGTACTTTTCGTATTGCATATAGGTGCTAGGGTCAAAAGGATTGCTGGATCCGCCGCTAGTAGAGCTGGTGCTCTGCCCCGGCCCGCTCGGTTGCTGGGTGCCAGCCGCCTGCGTCGCGCTGTTAGAACTGGTATTGCTACTAATGGCGAGACCGCCAGCTTCGGGAGTGTCAAAATTCTGATTGAGTGAAATGCTACTACTGGCATTCGTTTGGGGATTTAGGTCAGACGCCACGATCGATGATTGACTCTCTGTTGCAGCGCCTAAGGTGCTGGCTGTTTGGTGCTTAGACTTTATTAGAACGACACCACCACCTGCACCAGCAAGTACTATAAGCACAACTACACCCGCCACTATTTTTGTTTTTGTCATTTGTAGATTCATTTTATGCTATATTGCCCTGTCTCTGCAAATTAACTTCGCCGCGGCCCACTGAATACTCCGACTTTTACGAGCCCTAGGATTGCCGTAATGCCTACCAGGCCACCAATTCCAATTTTTATTGCTGCGACTAGTAGATTACTCGCGTCCTCTGTTTTTGTGGTCGCTGAGCCACCTGCTATAGCCGGTTCTACTGGTCTGTCTACTGCAGCTAATGGTACGGGTGGTGGCACAACCGACGATGACGGCACTCCTGTAGGTGAAATCGCCACGGTGTTATTAGCAGCTGGTGCTGAAGTTGTCGTTGTGGGTGTAGCCGTTGTTTTGACAGGCGTGGCTGGCGGCTGGGCGGTGGGGGTTGGGGGAGGTATTGGTGTAACTATAGGGGTTGCCGACGGTGGCGTATAAATACATTCATTCCAGATGGCCGTCCGCGCAGTGGTGGCCAAGACATACCAGGCTGTCGAAGCTACTGCTTCACTGGTGGTCATTTCGTACGTAGCGTCGTAATCGGTGGCATAGCTAAAGGCGCCATCGGGATGTTGCGCCGGCAGTGCCAATTGCAGGGTCGTCGCGTAATTATCAACTTGGCCGTTACGCAGAAAACCTAAGGCTGCTCCGAAGGTGCCCTCAAACCAGACATTTGGTAAGGCTCCCGGGTAGCCCAGAGCATCGACATACGGCGCATAACCACTGGCCTGAGGCCGCGTGAACGCAAAGTTGGACATGTTTAAGAGCAATTTAGCGGCACCAGATGAGTCACCGACCGCTCCAGCATAAATGGCACCCCAGCTATTAACGTCGAGGGCATCACTAGTGTCCGGTGCGCCGGCGTCGTAACCCTGATTGAAACGATTGAGCGATGGATTCCACAGGTAGGTAGCTATAGCCTGTTGCAGGCTGGTTGCTTTGACGATATAGGCAGGATTTTGCAGTACACTGGCTGCTAACACTAGGGTGTGCCAAGTATCGATGTTGTGCTCAGTCGAGGACCACGGTATGGTGAAGCCGCCGACAAAAACGCCGTTTCCATCATAGCGGCCAAACCCACCGTGGTAGAGTCCGGTCGTGTCGCCGGCTGGCGCAAATACCGATTGCAAGAACTGCATAGCGCGAGCGGCATCTACTTTTAATATATTAATCGATGGATCGGTCGGATTATGGGCAACATAACTCAGCAAAGCATAGGTGGCTATGGAGTGGGCACCGGTCCGGTAGATGGCGTCGCCGTAATCGGGGCCGCGCTGCGGCGCTGAGAAGATGAAACCGCCGTCGTGCAGGCCACCAGTCGTCTGTAGCGTAAGCAGCCCATTTACGAGTACTCGCGCTTGGGCAGTATCATTGGTGCCAATGGCCGCTAACAAGGCGATCGCCTGGTCGTAGACAAAACTGCGATCTTCAAAGTTGGTGCCGTAGCCTGGCTCACCCGGAGCTATTTTGTATGACCGAATAAGCCCCGATGAATAAGCCGTATCGGCAATAACGTTGCCATTGGTGGTGTCCACCAGCCTGAACTCTTTGTAGCCCAGCGCCGAGCTAGGAAATGACCAAGTGTTATTGGCCAAGGCCGGTTGTTCTGAAATAAGATAGTTAGCGTCGGTATAGGCGTAGCTTCGCACTACAAGATTGGAATAGATAACCGGCTGCGGCCATTTATCGCCAACTTGCGTTGTTGAAGCATCGTCGATCAGTCCTAGGTGAAAGGCTCCAGCTTGATTGTTCGGGACCGCACTAAGGTCGAGCGTCCAAGTGCCGTCGTTCGCCACCGACGCCGATGCGGGCGCATAGTAATCTATGTCCGTAAATTTATAAGCTTGAATTGTGGTGGGGCCGCTCGGAAGCGGCGTCCGCAAGTGCCCCGTTACAAGGCCTCGATAATTGTCGGCGAGCGTGCTCGGTGTGTCGACCAGGATAGATGTGGTGCTAATTGTTGGATAACTGACGCCCGTTAACGCAAATGTTCCACTTACCGCACCGGTATAATTGGCATAGTACTGCGTCGCAGGAGTTATGGTGCTCGCCGTTATAGCTAAATTACGAGGATTAGTTTGGGCCTTAAGCCACGCACTGGCACTACTAGCGGCCGATACCTCGGCCGAAGTCAGGACTGCGGCGGGCATCACAACCTGGCCGGTGGCATCACAGGTCAACCCAACAGCGGCCACTTTCGGCGACTGCCCACCGGCAAACAAAACCGTCAGCAGTAATACCCCACAACCAATTGCCATAAACTTTTTCATTTTTGTTAAGCTTACGCTTATCGTATCAGTTTAGCCACGGTGTGTATAGGCGCTACAGAATGCTAATTCGAAGCGGCCTATAATACTTTAGCTGTAAGCTACTATGTATTTTGCAGCATCAAGGAGCGTCGGCGCGCTATATACTGCGTCTGGTGAAACTACTTCTTCACCTGTAGCCGTTTCTACTAATATCCCGCCTTTGCAGCCAGCGTTGATAGCGGCCTGTATATCAGTCTGTGCATCTCCGACCATGTAGACTTGTGATAAATCCAATCCAAATTCTTCAGCAGCTTGCAGCAGCATTTTCGGTCCAGGTTTTCGCCAGTCGGTATTATCTGGGCGTTTCTTTTCGCCGTTCATATATGTTTTTAGAAATTTCACGCCACTTGGCTCTAATTGGCGTAAGACCTCTTTATGTATCTGCCAAAACTCTTCTTCCGTTAATCTGCCTTCTTCAATTCCAGCCTGATTTGTGATTAAGATAACGGCAAAGTCATTGTCCGCCAAGTACTTCAGTCCCTCTATACTGTCGGGAAATAGCTCTATTTTATCTAATTTATCAACGCGCAAATCTGGCGGATCTACAATAGCCGTGCCGTCTCGGTCTAAAAGAATAACCTTCATTATTGCTCCCAAATCATATCTTGGTTGCCAGGGTCATTGGTAAGTACTACCAAGACTGTCAGCGCTTCTTTCGTAGACGTGTTTATAAATTCGTGGACATCACCAGGCTCGCATAGGACCACATCGTTTTCTGTCTGAGCTACTACATCACCATTTATTTTTATTTGGCCTTCGGCTGAAACTATTCTAAAGCATTCTGTACGAGTATTATGATGATGCGGCTTTATGCTTTGGCCCGGCGCTAGTCGCATAAGCTGTAGCTTTGTATCTGACTTAAAATCATTTTCCGTTAAGAGCACAGAGCGCTCATAGCCATCTCGTGCCTCAAACACACTTTCGAGTATGTTGATATAATTCATTTGCTTAATTCGGTATTAATAAGTCAATATTAGCAGAATTTGTATTGATTCAGCTTCCACAGTCTAGATCTCAACAAAAAAGCCCTACGAGTTAGTCGTAAGACTCTTGTGGAGGAGCATGTAGTTGAGAATCGGCACCATATCACTACGATTCAGGGCGATAAAGAGAAATGCCCATGGGGGCCGCTACCAGAGTAAACATAAACCTCGCCGGAAAGCATCACCAACTGACCGAAATTTTGTTAAGTGTTAGCTAGCTTATTAGCCTCCTCAAGTTGATGAATGATTTCTCCTTGTGAGACATCTCTGTTTTTGAACCGTATTAGCGGAAGATTGGCCTCTTTAAAAATACGCTCTACTTCTTGGTCACGTTTGCGACGTTCTACTTGATCATGAGAAGAGTCATCGAGTTCGATAGCGTAAGTTGGGCGAAGTGTTTGTTTATTACACAGTACGTAGTCGACGGATTTACCATTGATATGTCTGAATGCATATTTCCATTCCTGACCTTGTACGCGGTGATCTAACAAAGCAGAAAGGTGTACTTGAGGGAAGACATAGTATTGATCGCTTACGATATGCTCAAGTTTTTTGAAGAAATCACCTTCAATTTTTGTCATCAATGCGGACTTCGCAGTATAACTATATAAATTATCTTTATAGACTTTTTTTCAGAAGATTTTGAA
>JACMNI010000042.1 GCA_014378615.1 Candidatus Saccharimonadota bacterium
AGTAAGGCGCTCATCCACGCCGCTCGCCGGTTTCAAACTGTGCGGGAACACCTAGAACCATGGGACGAGTTAACCCGTGAGGCCTTTAAAAAAGCCATGCAGGCAGTAACGGCTAGTATCAACGAAGTTGAAGCCGATCACGATAACGACGCTTACTATCAAGCTAAGGGCATCACTGTTTACCATAGTAAAGCCGATTTTAGCGGCCAACGTCAGATTACTCTAGGGGACGGTACGATATTAACTGGCAAACGATTTATTATTGCCACCGGCAGCAAACCACTTATACCAAAAATTGAAGGATTAAACGACGTTGCATTTCTAACCAATGAAACAATTTTTAAGTTGACTGACCGGCCAGCAAGTCTACTGGTTATCGGTGGCGGGCCGATCGGCTGCGAATTGGGGCAAGCCATGGCCATGTTTGGCGTCCAGGTAACAATTATCTCGCAGGACGACAGATTATTGCCACGTGATGAGCCCGAGGCCTCGGCGGCCTTGCGAGCAAGTTTAGAAACCTACACTAACGTCCGATTAATTTTTAACGCCAAAATAACTAGCGTCGAATCGGCCAACGGCATTACGGTTCACTACAGTGTGGGTGATACGACTGACCAGGTAGCTACCGAGCAATTGCTGATTGCGACTGGACGCGCCGCTAACACTAATCTTAGCCTGGAAACAGCGGCCATAGATTACACCGACCGCATAATAGTTACTAATGATAGGCTGCAAACAACTAACAAATATATCTATGCCATCGGTGACGTAATGGGCGGCCCAAATTTTACCCATGTAGCCGGTGACCAAGCCATACAAGCTACCCAGAATGCCCTGCTCGGCCGTGGCCGCGCCAAACGGCCGCTCGACGAGCTTAGCTGGGCTACGTTTACTACGCCTGAGATTGCCCATCTAGGAGCCGATGAGGCCAGCTTACAGAAGGCCAAAACTGAATACACCGCACATACAATAGACTTTAAAACCATCGATAAAGCTGTAGCCGATCAAGAAAAGGGTCAAATCAAGGTCTTAGCCGATGGTAAAGGATTAATTTTGGGAGCGACAATAATTGGCGGGCCGGCCGCCGAAATGATGGGTGTGCTCGCCCTCGCCAAACATCAAGGACTGAAGCTAACCGCTCTAGGCGGTGTCTTGCAAGCTTACCCCACGTACGCCTTCGGCGTTAAAGCTTTTGCGGGCGGCCTATCGCTCAGTCAATTCGAACGCGGACCTAAACGTCGGGTGGTGAACGTATTACGTAAAATAACCCTTCGCTAATGATAGCTCTCCCGAATGTCAGCCGCGTTATTATTGCTATTTCGTTAGTCAGTCTGGTTATCCAAATTGCTGCCAGCGTATATTTAATCCCAAAGATCAACCAGCCATTAGAGCTGGGCTATATTTTGTTAGCTTTGGTTTTCGAGTTACTGGCCTTTGCCGTTTTGGCGCCATTTGCCCGTAATTTTTATGCCCGCGAAAAGGCAGTTCTCAGCTATCGTCAGTCGTTTGCTTTGTTACTGGCTTCCGAAAGTTTTTCTCGACTAGTTCCCTTTGGTGATTATTTTGTGCAGCGCTTTTACTTCAATCGGCATCGCCTGCCAGTGGGCGCGCCGCTGCGATATATTACTGTTCTATACAGTTTTGGGTTACTCAGTTTGATCGCGCTCTTTCTAGGCTTTCAGTTAGCGGTCTTTGCTTTATACCCTAATAAAGTCAGTACCGGATTTGCCGGTAAATTTATATATATTCCGCTGGTAATAACCGGTATCGTATTCGCCATCTACTTGCTACGCCGGTCCCCTCGGTTGACGCGCCGTTTACAAGCCTTCTTTAAACGCTATTTAGGTAGCAAACTCGATTCACCCTTCACGGTAATCGGCCTAACGCGACGCCCCCTACTATCTAATCTTGCGTTGATATCGCCATTGTTGCTGACCTGGTTATTAGAAGGTGGCGCCTATGTGAGCTGCTTAAAAGCCTTCGGGGTAACTGCACCGATCTTACTCAGTCTGTACGCCTATACCTTTGTAAAAATGTTCCGCTTCATACCCATCTTCCCCGGCGGTGTTGGCGAGATTGAAACTACTTCAGCCCTGTTATTTAGCTCATACGGGTTTGCCGTGGCACCTATAATAACGGGCAGTATTTTGTTCAGATTTGTATCGTACTGGTTTCCACTGGCGCTCGGCACCTTGTCGGCCCGGGCAATCCTACGCCGACAATAGCGCTTGGCACATGGGTACGTGTCGCAAATAAACCTGGATTAGAACCATGGTGATCACAAAGCCAGTAAAGAGGTTGAGCCAAATGAAATGTCGCCACGCTACATTGGCAGTCTCGGAAGTTTTATCGGTAATCTTCCAGTACGGCGCGATGTTGGCAATGTAGATACAGCCGGCTATTGCCACAATTATGCCGGCTATACCCTGGGTCGCTAAAATAATCACACTTGCGGCATACAGCCCAACCGCGAATCTAGTGGTAGCCCGCGCGCCGAGCACCGTGCCGATGGAACTCAGTTTACCCTCGCGGTCAGGGATGATATCCTGGACAGCACCAAAGGCGTGGCTAGCCATCCCCCACAAGAAGAACGCTAAAACATACGGTAAATAATTGTCGTGCCAACCCAGCAGTACTAGCGCATAGACGAGCGGTCCGACAAAGTGACAACTAGACGTAATGGAATCCAAAAACGGTATTTCTTTGAACCGGAGTTTGGGGACACTGTAGGCCAATACCATGAAGACGACGAATGCTAATGTCAGCTTAGCGGCGGCTGAACCATAACTAAATAGTACAGCCAAAAACGGCAGATTAGTGGCAGCTACGGCTACCAGAATATTTCGGTGCTGTGATTTGGCCAGCTTAGCACCCTCTATGCCACCCTTCCGAGGATCTAGTATGTCAGATTCGTAATCAAAGACATCGTTTACGCCGTACATCATCAGGTTATAGGGAATTAGGAAATACAAGGTACCGATAACTAAAAGCCACGAAAACTGGTGCGACACTATAATGTAGCCGGCGGCAAACGGAAAGGCCGTATTGAGCCAAGAAATCGGTCGTGACGCCAACGTTATATAGCGCATTTTTTGTAACCAGGTGGCTGGCGGTGATTTACTCTTTTTCATGTTTGGCTCCTTGCTCCCAAAGTAATGGTACTAAAACGGCGGCAGCTATAGTATACGCAAAATCTTCGATTGGTGCTTTGCCAATATAGACGCCCAAGATATGGCTGGTATCATAATCTACCAAATTTAAAGCGATGATTACGCTGTCGAAGACAGCGGTCATCAATAGTAATACGGCCATAACGGCAAATATTTTGTTGCTGAGCTTGTTACGACCCCGCCATAATACGTAGCCGCCAATCAGCGCTAAGACCACGATATTGAGCAGTAAATATCTATACATGTGAGATGCCTTTGTGCCGGTTTGTAAAACTGAGCCACAGTATAAGCGCTGTGTAGGTTAACAGCGTCAAAAACAATATCTCTTCGACGGGAAAATGCGGCCCGAATTCCAAGCCGCTTCTATATTTGCCATCACCATCCGAGAATATATTCAGAACAATCCCCGCCACATCCCAGACAGTGAACACTGCAATGGCCGGCAGTAAGGTGCGCAATGTGCGGCGGCGATCGCCAAAAAAAGCATATTTATGTTTATAGTCGATAAGTCCCATACAAAATAGCGCTCCTAATAAGCTGATGCCGTAGACTGCGTGCTGCCACATTACAGTTTGCCTGACTGGACGGGTATAGGCCCCTGTACAGCCCCCGTCGATGTGTTGCCAACGATCTGCTTATAGACTAGTTCGGCGCTAATTAAGCACATTGGTACGCCAATGCCCGGCTGCACATTGGCTCCCACATAATATAAGTTCTTAGTTTTTTTACTGCGGGTTTTTGGTCGAAAAAGAGCGCTCTGTTTTAGTTCGTGTGAGAGTCCAAGAGCAGTGCCATTCCAGGCATTGTATTCATTGGCAAAATCATTTGGACCAAACAATTGGCGGCTAACAATTCTTGATTTCAGATCCGGGATACCGGCCTGTTCGGCAATTTGGTCTAAGTATATATCTGCAAATTCATCTAGGTCTTGAGCGTGCAAATTGGGATTGGCCGGCAGTGGTACCAATACAAACACATTCTCGTGGCCAGCCGGTGCAACGGAAGCATCAGTGGCGCTCGGTTTACTGACGTAGATTGAAGCCGGCGTTGGCCAGTCCTTGGCGGCAAAAATGTCAGTGAAATTTTGGCGCCATTGTTGCACAAAAAATAAGTTGTGGTGGCGTAGCTGTGGTAACGAACCCTTGACCCCTAGATACATTAGTAAGGCCGATGGTCCAGCCTGACGCTTTTCCCAGTATCTCTCTGGGTAGTCCTGGGCAGATGCAGGCAATAAGGAGGTTTGCGTAAAATGCATATCGGCATTAGATATTACAGTATCGGCCGCTACCACTTCATCATTCATCAGCCGAACTCCAGTGGCTTTACCGCCTGCCACTTCAATCGCCTTTACCGCCGTATCTCGGTAATACTCAACACCTAATGACTCACCAAGAGCTACAAATGCCTCGGTGACTTTATAGAAGCCGCCCTGGGGGTAGAAGACGCCCTGCCGAAAATCCAAGTAGCTCATAAGGTGGTATAACGCGGGAGCGGTAAATGGCGACGAACCCAAAAACACCGCCGGGTATTCTAGAATTTGTCGCAAACCCAAATCATGAACGTATTTACTTACAAAGCGATCAATCGGCTGGAACGCCGCCCGCATCATGGCTCGCCCATTACGCAGTACATCTGGTTTGGCGAGTGATAAGGGCTTATCAAAAGTTGTGTAGAGGAAATGTTTGAGCGATAAGTAATAGGTACGTTCGGCACTATCAAGATAGCGGCTCAGTGCTTTTCCCGCGCCGGCTTCACGGGCTTCGAAGGTAGCCGCATCGATAGATTCGTCGCCGGTAATAATTATCGGTTTACTTTCTGCTTCTAGAAAAACTTGATAGGCCGGACTCAGCTTGGTCAGTTCCAATTGTTCGGCGGCCGATGTTCCCAAGAGCGAAAAATAATGGTCATAGACTTCGGGCATCAAATACCATGATGGCCCAGTGTCAAAGCGAAAACCGTCGCGCTCTAAGAGCCCCATACGGCCCCCGAGTTGATGACGGGATTCATAGACCTTTACGCCATAGCCCGCGCGGGCCAGCAGGTTTGCGGTTGCCAATCCACCAATGCCCCCGCCAATTATGACGACAGTCTTTTTTGGGTTAGTATTCACGCCTTCCCTCTCGATAACTTGGCGCGAACCACGGTCTTGCCGAGCAGCCCCAGTTTTACAGCGTTGTTAATGCGAACTCGCTTCTTAAGTAAATCAGCAGCCGAAGCCGCCTTTAGCTTCCATAGTAAGCGGAAATAATAGGTGTAAGCGGCGCTAACAGCCGCCCGTGAACTGGCTGGCAGCTGCGGTATGGCCGTCTTGGCGATAGCAAAATCGGCTTCTATATCGGCAATAATATCGGCTTTAACAACGTCGTCGAAAGCTTTGAAAGAAGTATTTGGAAAGTAAAATCGTTTTAATTCTGATTGGTCGGCCGCCAGATCGCGTAAGAAATTAACTTTTTGGAAAGCGGCGCCGAGCGCTCGAGCCCCTGGCTCCAAATGGGTGTACTCCGCCTTGGAGCTGGCAAATACTTTAAGGCACATTAACCCGACTGCCTCCGCCGAACCGACAATGTAGCGGTCATATAAAGCCCGTGTATAAAGCTGTGGTGTAGTGTCGAGCCGCATGCTGTAAAAGAATGGCGCGATCAAATCGTCGCCAATGCTGTATTTACTGGCCGTTAGCTGGAAGGCGTGCACTATAAGGTTGGTGCTGTAGTGACATTTTAATGCCTTGGCGACCTCACGCTCCAAAGCGTCGAGCTGCTCCCTAGCGTCGGCCCCTTTATAGGTGTCGACAATCTCATCGGCTAGTCGTACCAGTCCGTAGATATTATAAATGTCGGCCCGTATTTTTAACGGGAATAATCGAGTGGCTAGTCCAAACGAGCTCGAGTAGCTATTAGTTACTAATTGAGCTGTGCGGGCCGCGACTGCGTCATATTGGTCCACCGCTAGCTGTTTCTCCAAACGGCTTTATCAATAAAATCGATTAAGCGGTTTTGGGCAGCGCTATCAATTGGTAGCGTGGCGACTAAATTATTGGCTTGCTCGACATAGGTTTGCATCATGGCTTCTATTTCGGCTTTGGCGCCGCAAGCAATCATAATTTCTCGGGCTTCGTTGGCCATGGCGTCGCTGCAGTCCGGATTACCAATGATGCCCGCTAATTGCTGACGCTCAGAGTCCGAACTAAGGTGCAGCGTACGCTGTAGCAGGTAGGTGCGCTTGCCCTCTCGTAGATCGCCAATTACAGACTTACCGGTTAACGATTCGGATCCAAACACGCCCAAAAGATCGTCGGCCAACTGGAAGGCAATTCCTAAACCGCTACCCACTTGTCGTAATATCTGCTGTGTTGCGTGGCTCGCCCCCGCCAACATACCACCCATGGCAAGGGGAATGGAACAAGAATAAAGCGCGGTTTTCAGTTCCGCTATTTTTAAACTGTCAGCATAATCGGGCGGATACAGCGCGGCTTCGGTATCGAGCAATTCGCCGGCTGTGACAGCATAGATGGCCTCGCCTAGAAGCTCGGCTGTATCAAGGCGTTGAGCGGCCGATAATTGGCTGGTAATGATTAGCTGATAGGCGTCCGACAACAGCAAGTCGCCGCCGAGAATGGCCGCACTATCTGCAAAATGACTTATTTCGTTCTCATCTTTAAGTAGCATGGCGTAGTGCTGCTGATAGGTGCCGGCAACGTTGAGTTCGTTGTGGCGAATATAATCGCGGTCTATGATGTCATCGTGTATTAATACGGCCGCGTGTAACAACTCTAAGGCTGCCCCGATTGGTATAATTTGATTATACTGCTGACCGCCTAAAGCTTCGTAGGCCAAGACGCATAAATAAGGCCGAAATCGTTTACCACCGGCGCGGTGCTGGGCGCTAATTGCTTCCCACAGAAAACCATAATCAGGATGAATCATACCAGCTCGCATGCGCTGGTTCTCATGATGGGCAGCTAAGTAGTTATTGATGTCAGTGCGAACATCTGGGAGACTGTGACTGGCTGTCTGGACTAAAGGTGAAGTACCAAAATTTTTCTTCATAACGTATACCTATAACTAGTACAGATTATACGCTATTTGAGTGTGAATTTGTTAATCTTGTTAACAAATTTAACTGTGGCGACTACTGGTACGGTTGTGTAAATCACTCCATTCTTCTTGCATTTCGGTATCTAAAGATTTGAATTGTTCTTCGGCGATCTGTTCCCAGTTTTTTTTCATAGCTGACTCCTTATTTCTATAATCATTGTAATATCACCTACGTAACCGGGAAGTAAGAATTCTTACTGGTTATGGCTTCGCAGGGTATTTACTTAGACTTCGTCTGATTCTTCATTAACGAATTTTTTACGGCCATAGCTTGTAGGCCTTTAAAATATTGTTCAGTTGTCATTTTTGTTTCTCCTATTGTTTGTACTTTTAAGCATAAGCCTAACCGCAAACGTCTACTGTGAGGTTTCTTACATTAACTAAGTGATAAATATTTTAGCGAATTGAATGTAACAGAGACAAAAACACTCTATGCTGCTGTGCAAATACTGCCCCACATAGTACAAATAACAATGGGAATACCATGAATTGTTCCAACTTCTTGCCAGTTGTAATTCTTAGGGCTTTCAGCGGCGGGACCCCAAAATGCCACGGCAGCGGCAACAACAACGGTATGCCCTCTTTAGTAAAGCAGTCCATAATGAGGTGCGATACTAAGCCAATCATAAACGCCCACCAAATAAAGCCGCTGTCGGAGTGTCCCAGAATTGGTCCTAAAAAACCGAGAAGAGATTTAAACGCTATGCCAAATAAAATAACGCCCAGAATTGAATGAGTTATAAAGCGGTGGCCGCCGGCGACCCGTCCAAAGGCTTTGCCAAATATATTGCCGATAGGCAGATTACGCCATAGCGGGGCAGTTGGCTGATCAATGTCAGGAAAGACGCCACCAATTTGATTCGCCAAAAGACTTAGTAAGACTGTACTGAGAGACAGGGCGTTCGGCTGACTAACGCTCACTATGGCCGCCAAACTAGTAAAAGCCGCTAGATCGTGTGTCCGACCGGTCATAGCCTACTAATTAGATGCACTACCACTGCTGCCTTGCGGTGGTAATAGGCGAGGGCCGCTTTGATATTTAGCTTTAAGGAGGGCCTGCTCGATAGTCTGCATGACTTGCTTAGCCTGTTCGAAACTCATGCCCAAACGTGCCACGGGTGCGGCTTTATTATGGCCAGTCGTTTGTACGAAGTTCATCGTTACACCGGCGTTATTGGTAACTACTTCGACGCCATCGGTATAAACGGTACGCATATCCATTGCCAGCAGCATGACGACGTTTTTATGATTAAAGGTTACGTCATCATTGGGGCGAATTTGCTCGGGAACCTCACCGTTATAGCCAGCTAACTCCCACAGCTGCACCGCTTCTTGATCTTTCATTCCGAAGTAACTTATAAGCAATAACAGTACGTCTTCAGCTGGTCGTTCTAAGCCGGCCTCGATGCGCTCTAGAACCGATTCCTCTATTTCAACAGCGCCAGACACCTCAGCTAGGCTTTGGTGTGACAGTTCGCGGAGGTACTTTAAGTGTCCTCCCAACGGTTGAAATGGCTTGTTTTCGGGTTCTCTCATAGCTCCATAGTACCGCTAGAATATGAGCCGTGCAAGCGTTACAACTACACTAGCCGTAGGTTATACTAGCTGTAATGCAATTCGTCCCAGATGTCAGCTTAGCCGAACATTCCACCATGCGCTTGGGCGGCACCGCAGCATTTGCCTGCGATATAACCAGCCGACAGGACCTGCTTGAAGCCCTAATGTGGGCTCGCGACCACACACTACCATATCGAGTCATTGGGTCGGGCAGTAATATTGTTTGGGCCGACGAAGGCTTTAAAGGTCTATTGATAGTGAATGCTATCAATCGTTTCGAACTCTTTAATGAAGACGAACGTAATACCTATCTTACCGTTGGGGCGGGCGAAAATTGGGACTCGGTTGTAGAGCGCAGTGTCGCCGCTGGCCTATCTGGAATTGAAGCCATGAGTTTAATTCCCGGCACCGCCGGAGCTACGCCCATCCAAAATGTCGGTGCCTATGGGCAAGACATTTCGCAGGTGGTAGCTACGATTGAAGCCTACGATACGACAGTCAAAGACTTCGTGACAATTCCTAATTTTGATTGCGCCTTTGGGTACAGAACTAGTAAATTTAATACGACTGATCGCGGGCGTTTCATTATTACCGCCTTAACGCTCCACTTGGTCCGTACTAGTCCGTTGCCACCTTTTTACCCTGCCGTTGAGCACTATCTAACCGATATGCATAAGACAGCCAGTCCCGCTACCATTCGCGATGCTGTCGTGTCGATCAGAACTAGTAAGCTTCCAGACCCCGCCAAAATAGGTAATAATGGCTCTTTTTTTTCAAACCCCATTGTCAGCGCGGCTGACTTTGTACAGTTAGAAGCCGAACACGGACCGATGCGTCACTGGGAAGTCGATGAAGGCGTGAAGTTATCGGGCGCTTGGCTGATAGAACAAGTCGGCTATAAAAACCTCCACGACCAGGCGACCGGTATGGCTACTTGGTATAATCAACCGCTTGTGTTGGTTAACGAAAAGGCCAAGAGCACGGCCGATCTACTTGCTTTTAAGCAGGCTATCGTCAATGCTGTGGCCGCTAAATTCGGTGTACAGCTGGAACAAGAACCAGAACTACTGCCTTAGTTGGCCTTATCGCTTGGCAATGGGAAACCTAGGGCAAAATCTTTAACTTCGGCCTGGATTAGTTTAAGCTTGGCGTCGTCGTCGTGGGCAGCAATGGCCTGCTTCATCCATTCGGCAAGGGTAACCATATCTGTTTCCATTAGGCCGCGTGTTGTTAAAGCAGGTGTCCCCAAGCGAATACCACTGGGGCGGAACGGCGGTAAGGTGTCGTTGGCGATGGCATTTTTATTGAGCGTTAAATTTATCTTATCTAAGGCTTCTTCCACAATCTTGCCGTCTAAACCAAAACTCGTATAAACATCAGCGAGAATTAGGTGATTGCTGGTACCGCCAGTTAGCA
Source organism: Candidatus Saccharimonadota bacterium (assembly GCA_014378615.1). GTDB lineage: Bacteria > Patescibacteriota > Saccharimonadia > Saccharimonadales > UBA4665 > UBA4729. The sequence continues at coordinate 10,238 of JACMNI010000042.1, forward strand.
GGCTAAAGCCGCGATCGGTCATGGCGGTGGCTAGGGCTTTAGCGTTGGTTACAATCTGCTGCGCATAGACTTTGAATTCGGGCTTGAGGGCCTCGCCAAACGCCACGGCTTTGGCAGCGATTATATGCATGTGAGGGCCACCTTGCATACCGGGGAAGATAGACCGGTCTATAAGCGTTGGAATATTCTCTAAAGTCTTCTCTGGCGCTTTTAACGGTGTGCTGACCGTCCCTCTACTAAGGATAAGGCCACCCCGCGGGCCGCGCAGCGTTTTGTGAGTAGTAGTAGTTATGACGTGGAAGCCATAGTCGAAGGGGTTTGCTGAGACACCGCCCACAATTAAGCCGGCGATATGGGCCATATCGGCCATTAATAGCGCGCCAACCTCATTGCCAATGGCGGCAAACTTAGCATAATCTAGCTCTCTCGGGTAGGCGCTAAAACCAGCAATTATTATTTTTGGTTGGTGCTTGAGTGCCAGTTGGCGCATCTCTTCGTAATCAATCTCACCCGTAGCCGGGTCTTTCATTTTGTAGCGCACAAAGTTATACAGCTTCGCCGATCGAGTGACTGGGGCGCCGTGCGTTAGGTGACCGCCGTGGCTAAGATCCATAGCTAGTACGGTGTCGCCAGGTTCGAGCCACGCGCTGTAGACGGCTTCATTAGCCGGGGCGCCACTGTGGGGCTGCACATTGGCGTGGTCGGCCTTAAATAGTTGCTTGGCCCTGTCGATGGCGAGCTGTTCAACTAGATCGGTATTGTCTTGGCCGCCATAGTAGCGTTTGCCAGGATAGCCTTCGGAGTACTTATTGGTGAATATGCTGCCCATGGCATCGAGCACATCGCGGCTGGTATAATTTTCGCTCGGTATTAATTCTAACCCTTCGCGCTGACGCTGTTCTTCTTTAGCTATCAGCTGGGCTACAACGGTATCTATCATCACACACTCCTTGTATTAATCGGTCTTGTTGGGGGTTAGTAGTGATGGGTACTAAATCATTAGTCTATTGTAGCAACTGACGCCGCCTATGGGTACTGCGAGCTTAATAGTTACGCAAAAGCAGTGCGGTGATAACAATTGCCAACAAACTGATAACGGTTATAAGCGTTGCGTCCAGAATGGCCTGTTGCTTTTTTTTAGCTTTTTCAGCCTGCTCTTTGCGTTTACCCTTGCCACTTGTGTTAGCCGATCCTCCAATGTTCGCCCCAGCTTTGTCTTCTGATACGCCGGCTCTCGTTAATAGACTATTCAAGGCGCTTTTACCGCTGCCCGACACAGCTTCACCGTAGGCTTTATCGCGTAGGATAGGGTCGCGTTCAAAATCGATTTGTTTCTCGACAATTTCGCGTTTGAGGGCCCGAGAAATATTTCCGCCGCGAAGGTGTTCCGTGATGATACGCCGCAACCCCTTCTCACTTACTAGTTGCGTCTCATATATCTTTCGGAGACTCGTCCCGTCGACTTTCACTGTTTCACTTAATGCCAGTAGTTCGCTTCGACTCATTGTTTCAGCTTGTTTCTTAGCTGTTGCCGCTTCAACTTTTGGCGGTTTACTGGCGGTAGATAAGCGCTCAGCAGCCGCACCGGCGCTGGCGGCAACGAGGACGTGCCCAATTCGCTCGGGTGGAATAGCTTTGTGCAGTGCGACCCGCTCTGGCCGCATCGAAACACGTTGCAATCGCTCTGTCACTTGAGCGGCTAGCTGCGGTCGTTCACGTCCTAAGGTGCGGGCTTGTTGACGCACCGCCGTTTCTTTTTGTAGCAATTCGGTTTGTAGCGATTTTACTTGTTTTTCCAATTTACGTTGTACTGGCGCTAACCGTTTTTCAGTTTTGATACGTCCGCGACGTCGACCATATAAATAGCCGACAATGCCGCCAACGATTAGGCCATTAGCAAGGGCACGACGTTCGTCAGCGATGGCCTCGCTGAGTGGCACGGTGGCCTCGGCGGTCGCGGTTGGTGCAAGATTAGGCACGTTACTGCCAGTATACGGTGGCTGACCACCTCCGTACGCCGGGCCTGGTGTGCCGCCACCGGCGGGCGGCTTGGGCGGAGGTGTACTTCCACCGCCTCCGCCATCATTACTTGGAGGCCGTGGTGGAATCGGCGGCGGCGTCGATCCGCTAGCTATAACAGGGTTTGTGGGGGTAGTATTACCATCAAGTTCCTCCTCATTTTCCCCGGTTTCAGCGGATGTGGCATGAAGATCAATTTCACCTTCGTTTAGCCGACCAGTATCTATTATGTCTGATTCTTCAGACGCCAGTTCGGCCGCCACTTGTTCATAGGCCACTTCGGTATCGCCTAACGTTTCCGCAGCCGCCAGAAAGGCGGCAGCCGCTGCCAATTCAGCTGCGCTGGATTCTGTGCCATCATCATGTTCGGCGGCAACTTCCGCTGATCGTGCCGCAGCCAGCTGCTGGACGGCTTCTTGCCGTTCGGTCACATTTAAGGCTTCGCCCGCTTCCGCGTCTTTTGGCGCTTCGGCTTTGTCACCAGCTTCGGCGGCTACTTCGCTGGCATCCCGCTTACCAAAAAGGCCGGGTTTTTTTTCGCCAGACTTGTCGTCGCCCGACCAAAAAGATTCCTTCTTTTTTGGGGGCGCAGTTTCGACTAAAAAGGCGCCGATTGCCTTCTTTTTGGATTTGTTTTTAGAGTTGTCATCATCGTCTTCGGCTGTAGACGTTTCGGCTGTAACTGGTGATAAGTTCTCTGACATAAGCTATAAAACAATACGTTCACAATTTGCATTCGCAAACTCTATAGTATACTATTGAGTCTATCAATTAGCAAACATCTGCGCGATGTATAACTAGGAGGCGGCTTACAAAATGATTTATCGACCAACAACCAGCGTTACCGCCTTTCTGGCGTGCTAACCCTCTTACAAATAAACCCATATACCAATTTATTACCTCGTAATTCAGGAGACGAGGCTCTATGAAAAACAAATCAACAACTGATAATTCTAGCCATATCAATAAGCAAACATTACGCCATTTTGCTGTCGTTTGGTGGTCTTATAGAACACCAGCAATACTTTCATTACTAATTGGCGTTCAAGCCTTCTTCAACAGTACGCTTGTATCATTTTGGATTGGAAAAATACTTGCCTCCCTTGGTCAAAGTGGAGAAGAACCCCTGCAATACTTGCCCTACTTAGTCGTCACTATGGTACTAGGCGTTATATGTAACTACATTGGTTTCAAAGCCCTATTTATATTGCAGCCGAAAGCTATGGCGTTTTTAGAAACTGAAGCGCTAACCGCTCTCTTAAACCGCAGTATTGGTTTCCATAATAACAGCGTGGCAGGAAAACTTGTGTCTGATGGTACCTTATACCCTAGCACATTCGCCCAATTATCTAATGCCTTCTTTATTACATTACTGCAGTTTGCGGTAACAATACTATCGGGCATTATTATTATAAGTTTTCATTCAATACTACTGGGATTATTAGTCATAGCTATGACCTTTAGTGTTCTGGGCGTTGTGTATTATCAAACGGTCCGGGCTACTCCGCTACGTGAGGAGCGTCACGCAGCTCGTCGGGCTATGACGAGTAACCTAGCCGACACAATAACAAACGCAGTAACCGTCAAGACTTTCGCACAGGAAGCCCGCGAGTTAACTTCGCATCAATCGTTAGCACAGCCACTAATGCGCTTCCGCACTAGGGATTGGACGAGGATGGCTGGCGAGGGTTCGCGTCGAATAGCAGTTTTAATGGCTTTTCAAGCAGCTTTTATCTTTCTGATAATTCATTTAGTAGCCAAAAATCCTGGGTTGCTAGCCATTGGTATTTTTACGTTTAGTTACGCATTATCATTGGCAAGTCGATTATTTGATATTGGTAATATAGTGCGCGGCGTAGAAGATGCTTTGCTCGACGCCAGTGATATGACTCGACTTATCAATTTAAAGCCAGAGATATTAGATGTAAGCGACGCAAAACACCTAAAGGTCTCGGAAGGTACTGTGTCCTTTAATGGGGTTACCTTTAAATACCAGGACAGTACATCAACCGATTCTGTTTTCTCAAATCTAGAATTACAGGTGCAACCCGGAGAAAAAATAGGCTTAGTCGGACCGAGCGGAGGCGGAAAATCTACGCTCACCCGTTTACTCTTAAGATTTGAAGATATTCAATCTGGTGCGATAACAATTGATGGCCAAGATATCGCCACTGTCAGTCAGTCCAGTTTACGAGAATCTATCTCTTATGTTCCGCAAGAACCATTACTCTTTCACCGCACCGTCAAAGAAAACATAGCCTACGGTAAACCCGATGCGTCTGAGTCCGAAATTCACACTGCGGCTCGACAGGCAAATGCTTACGAATTTATTAAAACCTTACCAGCCGGATTCGATACGATCGTAGGTGAACGCGGCGTAAAATTAAGTGGCGGACAGCGACAACGAGTAGCCATAGCCAGGGCAGTACTAAAAAACGCCCCCATAATTGTGCTAGATGAAGCCACCAGCGCCTTAGATAGTGAAAGCGAAGTACTTATTCAGGATGCGTTGTGGAAACTCATGGCTGGGCGTACGGCTATCGTTATTGCGCATCGCTTGAGTACCATTCAGAAGATGGACCGTATAGTAGTACTTGATAATGGTCAGATAGTGGAACAAGGCTCGCATAAAGAACTGCTAAAGCACGGTGGTACCTATGCCAAGCTATGGGCCCACCAATCGGGTGGCTTTATTGAAGACTAGCTGGGTGCGCGGGCGATAAAGTGCAGCATTTGGCCCTGAGCGCGAATGCCGGGGTCATTGCCTTGCGTGAATTCGGCTTCGATAATAGTGTCTAAAACTGGCCCGTCAATATCGGCGACTTTTACACTCAAATGATCGGTTATAACGCGAACCCCTGACCAATGTTCAACTTGGGCATCTGACATTTCGATAATGGTCTCTAAGGCATCGGGCGTGAAAGCATGCACTTCGATACCCAGCTGATTGATTATTTTTTGATTTAACTGCAGATTTTGCAGTTGTTCAAAATTCTGAGTGTCGATGGCCCGGGCTTCCGCGCCGTAATACCCCTTTTCCAATATAGAAACGAGGCCTCCCGGTTTGGCCCAGGTTATCACTTCCTGTATAAACTTGCGCGGGTTGGGCTGGTACATGGCGACGCCGTGGCACAAAACCAAATCGAAACTGGCCGGTTTGGCATTCAGGTCGGCGAGGGCCCCTTCGAACATGGTAATTAAAGCACGTTCTTCGGGCAGTAAAAAGAAATTAAACCGGCGTTCGGCATAGAGGCGTTGCTCGCGCGATATTTCTACTATCGTCACTCGATGCCCCATATTTACTAGCCACGCCGCGTCGGGGCCACTGCCACCGCCGATATCGAGGACGCGCAGCGGGCTGCTTCCCAGAAATGGCGTAAGATTACGGCGCACGACTTGGTAGCGGACGTGCCCGCGTAACGTCGTATCGTATTTGGAGAAACTGCCGGCTATCCCATCAAACATAATGAGCGGCTGGTCGGTCATGGTGCGCTATTCGCCTTTGGGCTGAGCTTGGTCTTTGCCACCTGGCTTATCTTCGGCTTCATTACCGGTTGTATCGGCATCAGTTCCCTGTTCGCTATCAGGTGCAGGGGCGTCCTCTGGGGCGTCACCGCCGGCGTCTTCATTAGCAGCCGCTAAGGCGCTTGGCTCGAAGACGGTAGCCAGCGTGTGCTCGGCTTCAATTTTTACTTCTACACCATCTGGGATGATCAAGTCGGCCACAGTCACGTGGTCACCGACATCTACCAATTTTTCGGCATCATACTCAAGATAATCGGGCAATTTGCTGGCAATAGCTGAAACCATAACGGCGTCTAACTGGCTCAAAACGATATAGCCAGTGCGCTCGGCGGGGCTAGAATCATTGCCTTCGTTGTAGCGTGCCCGAACCGGAATTTCGGCTTCAACTTTTTCGGTGGCGCTAACGGCGTTAAAAACGATATGCGTTAGCAGGTGCTTGCGGGGATCAAAGGTTGCGGTCTTGATAAGAGCGGTATATTTTTTGCCTTCGTTGGTCAGGCTAACCGGGTGGTGCTTGCCGGCTTGGCGCCAAATTTTGGTCATGGCAACAAAATCGCCTTGGATATTAATGGACGGTTTGCCGTGGTCATGAATGACGGCTGGAATGGTTCCAGCTTTGCGCAGGTGCTTGACGGCCTTGCCGGTGACTTCGCGATTGGTTACTTGCAAGCTGATAGTATCTTGGCTCATATTTAGTGGGAACTCCTTAACAGTTGGACCTATTATAGCAGTTTTTCGACCATTTTTTAAGTTTTTTACACTTTAGAGCACTGGACGTTGCCGCCGATACCATATAAGCTAACTGCATATGTTTGATGTTAATACGATTGTGCAATCGGGCGGTCTACTGTTACTAGCTCTCATTGTCTTTGCTGAAGTCGGTCTGTTACTAGGTTTTTTTCTACCCGGCGATACGCTGTTAATAGCTGCCGGTATCTACGCGCATTCCGGACATTTATCAATTGTGGCAGTCATTGTCGTTGTTGCTATCGCTGCTATCCTCGGTGACAACACCGGTTATTACATCGGGCGGAAACTTGGACCGCGAGTTTTTAGAAAGCCCGATGGACTAATCTTTCGTAAAGATCATATCGATAAAGCCGAGGTATTTTATGAAAAGTATGGTGCTAAAACCCTGCTTATTTCCCACTTTATACCAGTCATTCGTACCTTCCAGCCTCTTTTAGCCGGCGTTGGCCGTATGCCGTACAGACGTTTTGTCGTCTTCAATATATTGGGCGATATCTTGTGGGCTGTCTCGGTGCCATTGCTTGGATATTATGTTGGCAGTCGCATTCCGGGCATCGATAAATACATACAATTAGTGCTTCTGGCCGTCATTATATTATCTGCCGGGCCGACTATTTATCACATCATTAAACTTCGTTTTAAAAAGCGCTAGTCTTACGGAAAGCAATGTACCTATTCAACGTACAGCCTGCAATCCACTGGTTGATAAAATTAAACGAATGGCCGAAATGAGCCCCGAGCGCCGGCAGCAAGTGCAGCAGTTAGCGGCGATAGCAGTCGAAAGATCAGTTGCCGACACGTACGAATTAGCGTCCGACTTAATATAAGCTCTTATAGCATCTTCTTCAAGAATTGACCGGTATAACTGCCGGCAACTTTAGCAACCTGCTCGGGGGTGCCTTCGGCCACTACCTGACCGCCAGCGCTACCACCTTCGGGGCCCATGTCTATTAACCAATCGGCGTTTTTTATAACGTCTAAGTTGTGCTCAATGACGACCATGCTGTTTCCGGTGTCGACAAGCGCGTGCAACATGTGCAGCAGTCGATCAACATCGGCAATATGCAACCCAGTAGTGGGCTCATCTAAAATATAGAGCGTCTTTCCGGTGGGACGGCGACTTAGTTCAGTCGATAGCTTAATACGCTGGGCCTCGCCACCAGATAACGTCGTAGCAGGCTGCCCAAGGGATATATAGCCGAGGCCAACGTCGACCATGGTTTGTAACTTACGGGCAATGCTTGGTATGTTGTTAAAGAATTCAAGTGCAGCTTCGCACGTTAGCTCCAAGACGTCGCTTATGGTTTTACCCTTGAAATGTATTTCTAAGGCTTCACGGTTATAGCGCTTACCATGACAGACTTCACATGGGACGTAGACGTCTGGCAAAAAGTGCATCTCTATTTTTATAATGCCGTCCCCGGAACAGTTCTCGCAGCGGCCGCCACGGACGTTAAAACTAAAACGACCGGCGCTGTAGCCGCGTAACTTGGCTTCGGGAACACTGGCAAATAGTTCGCGAATCGGTGTGAATAATCCGGTATAGGTGGCGGGATTGGAACGCGGTGTCCGACCAATCGGACTTTGGTCTATTATGATGGCTTTGTCGAGCTCTTTAATGCCAATAATATCTTCGTGCTTACCAGGCACGGTGCTGGCGCGGTGCAAGCGGGCTAATAATTCCTTAGCTAAAATATCGTTGTTAAGACTCGACTTACCCGAACCCGCCACACCACTCACAACGACAAGTTTACCAAGCGGGATATCGACGGTCACGTCGCGTAAGTTATTTTCACGAGCGCCTTTAATGGTTATTACTTTGCCATTACCGGTGCGGCGTTTTTTAGGTACGCTAATTTCTTTACGCCCCGATAAATACTGCGCCGTAATACTGTCTTTGACTTTCATGACTTCGGCTGGCGTACCAGCTGCCACGACGGTACCACCATGGATACCGGCACCAGGTCCAATGTCTAGTAAGTAGTCGGCTGTGCGAATGGTGTCTTCATCGTGCTCGACGACAATTACGGTGTTGCCGAGTTCTCGTAAGAATTTAAGGGTGCGAATAAGGCGCTCGTTATCGCGCTGGTGGAGTCCAATACTAGGCTCGTCCAAAACGTACAAGACGCCTTGCAATCCCGAACCAATTTGGGTTGCCAAACGAATCCGCTGGGCTTCACCGCCCGACAGCGTGGTTGCACTTCGTAGCAGCGTTAAATAATTCAGGCCGACGTCCTGCAGGAACTTTAGTCGGGCACCAATTTCTTTCAAAATCATCTCGGCAATTTTGGCCTCGGTGGTGTTGAGTTTAATGCTTCTAAACCAATCGAGGGCATCGTCGATAGACAGCGTACAGACTTCCATGATAGATTGACCGGCCACAGTAATAGCTAATACTTCGGGCTTCAAGCGCATGCCTTTACAGGTGTGGCAGGGGCGCTCCTGCATAAAC
>JACMNI010000043.1 GCA_014378615.1 Candidatus Saccharimonadota bacterium
GGCGACAAAAGCTAGACTAGTAACTGCGGGCGAAGCCGGTAGGATACCCGCAATATGACCGTCACTGCCGATGCCAAATTGACCGATAATGATGTCGGCGTCGGTAAAAGCTTGCAGTGCCGACAGTTCGTAATTATCACGAGTGGCTGTAAACGACATACCCGGTTGTAATACCTGAATTAAAGTAGCCTGTTTAGGATCAAATCCAGCTCCAAGCAACTGGGCATCATTAGAGTCGATATGGCCTACTTCGCCGTAGCGTTCATCGCCCAGCATAATAGTAAGATTGGCCGTTAACTCAGGTGCTAATTCTCGCATGATGGTTACACTGGCTTGGATATTTGAACCACCGCTGAGTAACCATAGTACTTGTTTACCGGCATGTAATTCTCCTTGAAGTCGCTTACTTAAAGCGACTATGGCCGGTTGTGAATCTGAAGCAGAAATGAATTGCATACAATTATTGTAGCGCATAAAAAAACTGCAGCCTTGCAGCTGCAGTTTTTTACAATGAGGAATCGCTACCTAGTAGGGGCAACCACCACCGCCGCCACCGCCACCACCGAATGAACGTGGTTCGCGGGGAGCCTGTGGGCGAGCTTCGCTCAAAGCAACAGCACGACCATTAAGGTCTTTGCCGTTCAATGTGTCGACAGCGACCTTAGCTTCGTCATCGTTACTCATCTCGACGAAACCAAAGCCCTTAGAGCGGTTGGTGTCACGGTCGATGATGACCTTAGCGGATACAACAGTACCAGCCTCGGAGAAGAACTGTGCTAAGTCGTCGTCAGTAGCGGTGTAAGCTAGTGAGCCGACAAAAATTTTATTTGCCATTAATATTACCTCTTTCTTCGTGCGGGGTAAGAATAATATTCTGGAAGAATATTGTCTCTTAGCTGCTCCTCGGCGGTCGAAACATTTTTAATTATCTAGACAGGACTTAACAAAAGTAGCAGCATCTAGTACCGCTATTATCGCACAGTTAGCAAATATAGCAACTCTTTTTTACCCCCGTTAGGCGGGAATATCGATGCGTATAAATCCTTCACCGAACTGATAGCCGCTTTTGCCGCCAATAGTAGCGGCTAGATCGCGTACAGTTGCCTTAGTTTTAGCCATATCGGGCATTTGACTAGCATGGGCTTCCAAGGCCTGCAATTTAAGGTCGATAGTCTGGCTGACATCTACCGTATAATTCTGGTCATTGAAATTTATGAGCAACAAAGTGCTTACTTTGTGTGGCTCGAAGCCAGCTGCAAACAGCTCTGGAAATGAGAGGTGGTCGCGGGCTAAGGGGTAAACCGCATCGAGGGTAGCTTGACCGGCGGCTCGGTGGTCGGGATGATTGATCATGCCTCGGGCGGCCGAATACAAAACACTTGGATCCATGGTTATGACGACATCTGGTTTAAGTGCACGGATTTCACGGGCAATATCGCGCTTAACGTCCATGGTTACCTCTAGCTCGCCGTCCTTGTAGCTGAGGAATTTTACATCTTTGCCGCCAATGGCCTGAATTCCGGCTCGCTGTTCTTGTTGACGGGTTTTTACAAGATCATCGGCGTTCACGGACGTGTCTGACGTACCCTTGCTGCCATCGGTCAGCAATAGATAGTAGACCGCTGCTCCCTTAGCGGCAAAGGCGGCTAAAGTGCCCGAGGCGCCAAAATCTAGATCATCGGGATGAGCGGCGACACCAAGGACAACTTTAGGAGTTAATTCAGGAAAGTCTTGTGTAGTCATAAAAGTAGCATAACGCCGCAGCCATTTACTCGCAAGCCGCGTAGATTCCGATGATACAATAATTGGGTATGAAATTATTTGATACCCCATCTCAGTTATATGTCGCTTTTGAGCCCGGACCCGTTGTCGGTATCTATACTTGCGGCATAACCCCGTACGATTCGGCTCATCTCGGCCACATATTTACCTTCCAGACCTACGATCTGTTACAGCGGCGGCTGGAAGACCGCGGCCACGAAGTTAGACTGGTACGCAATATAACTGATGTCGACGAACCTATTTATAAGAAGGCAGCTGAACTGAATATGCCCTTCGCTGCATTGGCAGAGCAAGAAACGGCGTTGTTTCAATCTGTCTTAACACGTATGAACTTTCGACCGGCCTTTGCTGAGCCGAGAGCTAGCCAGTACATAAGCCAGATGGCAGTCGCGGTTGATCAGCTCCTCACAGCCGGATTTGCCTACCGATTAGAAGCCGATATTTATTTTGACACTACTAAAGATCCCAACTTCGGCCTCTTTAGTGGTTTCAGCGATCGCCTGCAATATGCATTCATGCAAAAACGTGGTGGCGATCCACACCGTTCCGGCAAACGTCACCCGCTCGATTTCTTGCTATGGCGCGGTGTGTCAGACACATCCGATCCAGCGGCCTGGGATACCGAGCTGGGGCGCGGCCGCCCAGGTTGGCACATTGAATGTTCGGTCATGGCCGGCGAATTACTCGGTACCCCGTTTGATCTTCATGGGGGTGGTGATGATTTAATATTCCCGCATCATGAATGCGAAATAGCCCAGAGTAAAGCCCTCGGACAACCCCAGCTTGCCAAGACCTGGATGCACGTGGCGCCAATATTGTACGCTGGAGAAAAAATGAGCAAATCACTCGGTAATCTGGTGTTTGCAAAAGACCTACTGGAAGATTATGCGCCGGCCGTTATCCGCTTGGCGTTGATGAAATACCACTATCGCACTGGCGGTGAATGGCAACCCGAATTCTTGGACGAGGCGGCGGAGCTAATGACAGAGTGCATGGCTGCTGAGAAAACATGCTCGCTTGAAAGTAGCACCTTATTATTATCTGAAGTTAGAGCCGCCTTAGACGACGATCTGGATACGCACCGAATATGGCATGCTCTGTGTGACTTTGTTTCCGCATCACCTGGAGCAGCGCCCGATCCTAATGCTGTTGCTAATGTTGCCACTGCTAAAAATCTTTTAGGTCTACTGTAAATATCACAGTATAAACTAAAACCTGTAAGCTTTCTAACAGCACCTTGCGCCACCGTAAAGTATATTGCCAATTAATAGATATTAACTTTAATTGGAGGTAGAGAATATGAATAGGAGCGGTCAAACCTTAAGCACCTTATTAGCAACATTAGGCACAGTTAAAATTTTATTACCGGTAGCATTATTACAACTTTTCGCACTAGACAAATCAGTCGCTCTTTTTGGTGTGACTGTCGCTGTCATTGCTTTTGGCGTCTGGTTCGGTCCGCTGAAATTTCTATCTGGAAGTTCCCTAACTCAATTTTTAGGATTAACCACAATAATTGCTGGCATCCTCATAATTAGCTCACCGACGCTACTTGGGATGCGCGGCACATATTTACCCATAGCCGACATTTTTGTCATCATTGAATCCGGAATTCTCCTGCAGATTATAGGGCTCGAGCGAAAACAACCTGAGACCTTGTCACCTATGGTGGCAATTAGCGCAGTCAGTCAGCTACTTCACCGTCGAGTTTCACGACCGAATTCCGCCACGCACGCTACTATTTCACACTAGAATAATCACTCTTACGGTAGTGTATTATAGGGTCAATGAAGCCGGTCATATCTGTAATAATCCCCGCTTATAACGAAGCTAAAGCCCTGCCTGCCTGTTTAAAAAGTCTGCAATCGCAGCTGCAAGCGCCGCCATTTGAAATAATTGTTGTCGACAATAATAGCAGCGATACTACTGGCGATATCGCTCGTAAGCACGGCGTTATCGTGGTAGACCAATCTGTACGAGGTGTGTGTGCCGCCCGGCAGGCTGGTTTAGAAATTGCCAGAGGTGAAATAATAGTCTCGAGCGACGCAGATTGTACGTATCCCGCTAACTGGTTGCACGAGATTAATCAAGCCTTTGTCAGCCAGCCCGATCTGCAGTTACTTTTGGGCAATTACCGCTTCACTGATGCGCCACCTTGGGCCAACATTTTACTAAAATGGTATGAGTGGCTGTGTTTGCAGGTGTTCTATGCATTTAACAGGACGATGTATGCCTCAGCAGCTAATTTGGCATTTAGAAGATCCAGCTTTGATGCCTACGATACTAAGCTTACCCAAGGTGGCGACGAGCTGTATGTACTGCAGCACTGTAAGCAAAGTGGCCGGGTCCACTACAGATTCACTAACCCAGTGTTAACGTGTGGTCGAAGAATGCATCAGGGTTTTATAAAGACCTTTTTTCATGATTTTATGCGCAGCTATTTGTTAAATTACATCGTAACGCGTCGGACGGGCCGCAATCTGGCGGGCAGCTATGTGCCACTGCGATCTAAATTAGAGGCGCGCTCTAACCCTACTTTCGCTATGGGTGTATTCATAGCCACCGCTTTAGTAATAAGTTTGGTGCTGTTATTAGTTAGCATTCAGGCGCTGATGTTAGTAAGCCGTATTGAATATTCACCGTTGTTAAGCAGCGGCTTACTAGCCTTATCAATGGGTTTGCTAGCTTATGCCGTTTTCAGCCCCCATTCTCAGTTAGCTGGTCCTCAGCCATTTCGCGTGCGCACAAAGCGGCGGGTAGTCGCATTAACTTTTGACGACGGTCCTAATGGTCAGTTCAGTCTAGATATTGCCAGCTACATCGAAAGTTACGGTGGTCACGCAACATTTTTTAGTGTCGGTCATAATGTAGCCAAACAGCCTGATATAACCCGGCAGTTGTACGAGCGGGGTCACCTGATAGGAAATCATTCTTATAACCACACTTTTGGTGATTATTTTAAGCGCGGATGGATAGCTAATATCATTAAAACTAACGGTGTTATTGCCGAAGCTTGCGGTGAGGCGCCTAGGTTTGTACGGTTGCCCTGGTTGTTCAGAACGCCCTGGCTATTAACGCCGCTCTATAAACTGGGGCTGCAGCCAGTGGCCGGGACGTTCATGCACTTAAAGGAATTTCGTCAGCCCGATGGAGTCGCAATGGCTCGCAAGTTCGCTGCCAAAGTCCGGCCTGGCGAAATAATTATCATGCACGATGGCTACAATGCCCAAGGCGGTGATCGGCGCCAAACGGTACGGGCGGTAGCCGAATTATGTAAGCAGTTAGCTGCAGACGGCTACCAATTTGTGCGCGTTGATGCCCTGCTCTAGTATTTAACAGGGGTGTACGGCGAGGCATATCCCTGTTACAATAGGCTGTTATGATACTTTCAGTCGAAGTTACCGAAAAGTCGTTTGGCGACAAAGATCTTTACCACGATCTGAGCTTTGCAATACAGCCCAATGAAAAAGTTGGGCTAATTGGACGTAATGGTACCGGCAAATCGACTCTTTTTAATATTGTTACCGGCGACGATAAAGATTTTCAGGGCGAAGTGTATGTTAAGCGCGGCACTACGGTAATAGCTAGCCGCCAAGAGCACCACGGTCATGAAGCCAAAACAGCCCTTGAATATATTCAGGGTGACCTGCCAGAATATGCCCGGCTTAGTCATATTATCGACACCTACCCCGAAACTATGGGCGCAGATACTAAAAAAATTCAGCGTTACAGCGAAGCGTTAGACCGTTTTGGTCAGCTCGGTTATTTTCAGATAGAAGATGAAATTGGCCAAGCATTTGATGATTATCAGATTGATAAAGTCAAAATGCACAGCCCGATGGGCGACTTGAGCGGTGGTCAAAAACGCATGGTCGAACTCATAAAAGTCCAGCGCAGCCGGGGCGACATTGCCTTAATAGACGAGCCGACAAACCATATGGATTACGTGGCCAAACAGTCGTTCATAAAGTGGCTAACCGCCGCCAACGAGGCGGTCCTAGTGATCACCCACGACCGTGATGTACTTGGTGTGGTAGATCGTATTATTGAAGTACGTGATGGCAAAGCCTTTGCCTTTAAAGGTAACTACGAACATTACTTACGTATTAACGCCACACAAATTACGTCACAGGTAAATGAATACGATCTTATCCAGCGCCGTATGCGTAATTTAACCGAAGACATCATTCGTTTCCGCCGCATGAAGGAGCGTTCCCACGACCCCGGCACTATTAAGCGCTTCAAAGCCAACGAAGAGCAAGCCGAGGCCGAGTTAGCCCGCCTAACCAAGGCCGAAAAGCCCTCATTTTGGATAGACCAAGATTCAGTCGGCGAACTTAATCCTAAAATGACCTCAGCCTACCAAAAATATAAGGCCCAAAATATAAAAGTGAGTGCCCAGACAACCGAGGCACAATCGGCGCGCCTGCTAGTGCAAGCCGACAAACTAAGTTTGGGTTACGACGACACGCCGCTCTTTTCCGACGTCAGTTTTGCCTTGCATGAGGGGGAGCGTTTGCGGTTGCACGGACGCAATGGTGCTGGTAAGACTACCCTCGTCGATGCCATCGTGGCCAAAGTTAAAGGTACCGCTGCGCCGTCAACGCAATTTGCTGGCCACCTGGTTTCAGAACGTGAATTGAATTTAGGTTTGTATGAACAGGAGATAGATAGTCGCTTCTTGCCTATGACATTGTACGAAGCTCTGGAGCGAGTCTTAGACGAACACAATTTGCCGATTAGCGACCAACACATCCACCAATTACTTAGTAACTATTTATTTAATCCACACTCGGATGCCGACATGCCGGTCGAACGCCTGAGCGGTGGCCAAAAGGCCCGTTTTCAGTTAATTAGAATGCTCGTAAACAACCCGCAAATCTTGATTCTAGACGAGCCGACAAACCACCTTGACCTACCCAGCATTGAAGAGTTAGAGAGTGCCCTCGCTAGCTACACAGGAGCCATAATTTATATCTCTCACGACAGTTTCTTCGCTGAAAAACTGGATGGCAAGATGCTAAAAATAGGTCAGCAGAAAAACTAATTTGAGGTTCGGTCGCGACGCGGCTGACGGATAACATAGAGCGGTCGATTTGTAACTTCAGTGTGTATGGTTGCAATGTATAGCGCGATTAGCCCCAGGGCTATCAAAACCAGGCCAATCAAAAATATTATTAGCACAGCTAGATCTACGATCCGCGAAATGTCGAGATTCCATGGATCACCGAGAATGAACATTTCAACAATTATACCTAGCCCCAGAATTCCAGATAGTAAGGAAATAATTAAGCCAATGTAGCCAGCAAGCTTCAAGGGGATGAAGCTCATGGCCACGAACGAGGTTAGAGCCAATCCGGTCAGCTTGCGGAGTCCATACCCTGTTTTACCGCTAACGCGAGCCGACGGGGTGAAAGGCACGAATACAGTTTTAAAGCCGAGCCAATCAATAAGACCACGGGTAATTCGGCTACGCTCTGTGAAACGGTTGAATTCATTTACTACTACTCGGTCAAGTAAGCGGAAGTCGGTAGCGTGCGGATTAACCGGCGTACCGGAAATGCGGTTTAGAATTTTGTAAAAGAGGCTGCTGCCAAGACGTTTATATAGTGGAGCGTAATCTTTACTAGCATCTCTAACGCCAACCGCTATATCGGCTCCGGCTTGCCATGTTTCCAGCAGCTTTGGTATGAGTGACGGTGGATGTTGTAAGTCGGCGTCGATTGTAATGACGGCGTCACCACGGCTAGCGTGCAAGCCGGCTGTAACGGCCACTTCTTTACCGAAATTGCGTGATAACTGTAAACACTGTATAGATATACCGGCGCGCTTTGATGGGAGGCTGGCAATCACCTGCGCTGTATCATCAGTACTGCCATCATCAATAAATATAATTTCGTAGCGAAATTTAGACGGGAAAGCTGCTTTACTAGCCGTAAATAGGGCTTCTACATTTAAAGCTTCGTTATAACATGGGATAACAACAGTAATAAGCGGCTTACTTGCGGAAAGTTTCATATTGTTATAATACTACATTATACGAGTAAATAATACGATAACAGTATGCTCAGTAATTACATAAGGTACCCCCGTATGGAGGCACTTTATGTATCTCATTCACTGTGTTACTAGCGAGTTTGGGAAATGCTGTCGAGGTTGCGGTTAGCAAGGTTTATGGCATCGGTAGCCTTGTTGAGGGCGCTGAGGCCAACTGCTAAAGCAATAGCTGCTGTAATCAGTGCTAAGGTAGATAGCAACTTTGCTACGTGTGAGTTTGTATGTGCGTCGCGGGTGCGGTCGTAGTCTCGGTCTCTAGAATTGTAGTCGTCTGCCATGGAGCCTCCTCGTTTATTAATACTGCTATAGTGCGCGGGATTCTAGGGCTTTACAGTAAATAATCTTACACCACAGAAAACGCGTATTAGCAAATACTTAAGCTGCTTAATAATAAACTCAAGCAACATCAATATCGTAGAGGTCCTGCAGATCTTTGACACCGCCGAAGGAGATGCGATCGAGGACGAAGTCACCCATATTAGCGAGCAGCGCCGAGCCGACGACCATATCGCCGTAGCGGTCGTTTACTTCGTCGAGGGCGCGTGACAGCCCGTTCATGTCACCGTGCTCGCCGTCAAACAACCCTATTTGTTCGGGCTCATAGGGTACAAGATCGTAAACGGTAACGCCCATCTTCCCTATTACCTTAGCGTAGGGCCGGGTACCAAACACGGTCATGGCATGGGTAAAGATTTGGTTGGTAGTGTAGAGCCGGGCGTAGGTTTTTTGGCCGTGGTGCCAGTAGTCGCCGTCGGTATAGGCTACCCAAACGTGGATGGCCTCGGCCATTAGATTATTGCGTCGCAGGCGGCGGCCGGTTTTTTCGCATAGTTTCATCATAAATTTGGCCAGTTTAACCGGGTTGTTGGTCCGATCCTGAAGCGTGTAGCAATGCCCAACGCTCTGGCGCTTTGACTCGTAATCTTCTATTTCCCAGCCCCGCAGTTTTAGATACCAGTA
>JACMNI010000044.1 GCA_014378615.1 Candidatus Saccharimonadota bacterium
AAACATTACCGTATTAAAATCTGTTCTACCGTCGCTGGCTCCCATGAATCCGACTTCGGCAGTATGTTTTTTGCTACTAGGTACCAGCTTCATAGCGCGGGCCGCATCATTCTCAGCCGCAGCGACAAACGTATCGATACTCGGCTAGCTGCTAGCCTGGAGCAGTCTAAAATCCAAACCAACAAATCACTCCTGTTATTGTCGCTGTCGACGGCCACTATACTGACGTTACTCCTTGGCAGTTTATATCTGTTGCACGAAAACTTGAAA
Organism: Candidatus Saccharimonadota bacterium; assembly: GCA_014378615.1. Lineage (GTDB taxonomy): Bacteria > Patescibacteriota > Saccharimonadia > Saccharimonadales > UBA4665 > UBA4729. The sequence continues at coordinate 271 of JACMNI010000044.1, forward strand.
CACCAGCGGCAAGCTGCCTTGGTCATCGAACATGATCGGGAGACTACGGTAGAGAAATATCACTACTTGGAAGCCGAAGTAAGTGACCGCTTAGAAGAGTTGGAGCGTGTCAAAAGCAGTTTGGAGGAAGAAGTTGCCAGACGCACAACTGAACTTAAAACAGAGTTAGAACGAACCAAACAACTCAATTCATTCATGATCGAGCGGGAGTTGCGTATCAAAGCTCTGAAAGATGAGATAGCCGAACTCAAAGGGCCTGCTAAGCAGTAGCTATCTAAACTTGCTGGGATGCTATAAAGTTCTGCAGTTTATCTAAGCATTGCTCCAAGCCGAGGCGAGACGACTCGCGCATAGCTTCAGTCGGCCAACCGTGCTCTATGACGGTTAGTTCGGTTGTATCGATGGCAATAGATTTAAATACAATTTCGTGCCGTTGGCTCTGCGGAAAAGTGGCAGGTAACCCCAGCGACGCTGGATCTAATTTTTTACCATTAGCGTCGCAAACATTATGTATGAATTCTAGGCGCTGATTGGCTTCAATTATTGTGTACGCTAGACTACCGTAGGTGATCGGAGCGTCTACAGATGAAGCGGATTGCAGCCCAATGACCGATAGCCCGCCCTCATAGACGTTACAATTAGCCTGCGGGCAGTTATAGCCCGCTGGGCCCCACCACACAGAGATATTCGTTGGATCCGTCCAGGCTGCCCAAACACGGCTCACGGGAGCCTGCAGGACCCTAGTGATTACCAGGTCGATAGGCGCTGCCGGCGTAGTGTTAAGCTCGCTAAGTGGCGTATGTACGACGCGCGTTTCGGTTGTTGCCTCCAGGTCGACGGCTTCCATCTGATTGGCCGGCTTTAGTATCGTGTCCACCAGGCGATCAAGCTGGTCATTCGATAGATTGGCCTTTACAGCATAACCTTCTATTCCCCGTTCACGTAAGCCGGCTGGCGCTTCCGCTTCATTGAGGTTAGAAATAATGAGCACCTTGATGTTTTTACCCCACTCGCTGGCGCGCATCGTAGCCAAAATCTGGTCACCCGCTATTTTTGGTACCATGAGGTCGAGCAATACCAGTGAAGGTAACTCCTGTTCTATTAACTTCAGCGCTACTTCACCGTCATAGGCCGCAAAACAGGTATACCCTAATAGCTCAAGTCGGATCTTGTAAATTTCCGCCAAACTGGCGTTGTCTTCAACAATGACTACTTTTACAACTTTTTGGGTTTGATCCATACTGCTTATGATTTTAACCTAGCCGACCGGTATTTACTAGGTGGAGCGTTGGCTATGCGGTACCCTGAATGGTATGAGCACGGACGATCACTTAGATCCCAGCCTTTTGGACCACAAAGACACCCGAAATGTTAGAGATGCCTATAAGCACTGGACCGTCGCCGCAATAAAGGAGGATCTTACGCATACAGCCTTCCCACTACACGTTGCGATCGAAAACTTTCAACACGATTACAATATTGGGACCATAGTGCGCTCGGCCAACGCCTTTAACGTAGCCGGCGTCCACATAATAGGCAAGCGCCACTGGAATCGGCGCGGCGCCATGGCGACTGAAAAATACCTGGAATTATTTCATCATCCTACGGTCGCTGATTTTAATATTTGGGTGCAGGAACAACAGCTGCAAATTATTGGTATAGACAATATTCCCGGTAGTCGTGCGTTAAGCACTGCGCCCCTGCCTGCTAAGGCTATCTACGTCTTCGGCCAAGAGGGCCCGGGTCTGTCGGCTGAGCTACAGGCGTTGTGCCGAGAGATAATAGCTATTGAACAATTTGGCTCGACTAGATCGATTAACCTTGGGGTCGCCGCTGGCATAATTTTGTATGAGTGGGTGCGGCAAAATGGCCAGATATGCGATAATACACCGTAATGCATTATAAAAAATACCGTTGGTCTAAAGATTACGAAGCCGCCGAAGAGGAACTTGAATTATTGTTACAGCGGCTTAGTCATAATTTGACGCGCTGGGAGGCCGTAGCCTATGAGGATTTGCCCGCGGTAAAAGTCTCACACGAACGAGAATTATGGTGTGCCGAAGGTTCTCTGCAATTATTCTTTGGTGACAAGGCCGTTACACTTCAACCCGGTGATGCCATTACTATTGCGGCCGATCAGCCCCATCACGGCAGCGCCGGTGTAGCGGGTTGCGTGTGCTATGAAGCTCTATCGTAGGCTTGGCGCAACCAAGTAATTAATTCGTCGTCGATTTGCTGCTGCGCAACTAGCTGTACTCGGTGGGTAATGTCTGGCTGGCGGTTATTAGCAGCCTGATAAATCTCCGTCACGGGTGCTCCCGGCAATACGATACCAATATTCATATTTGGTCCATCGATGGTGATCAAGCCGAACATCTGCTTATTGCGCTGCAAGTGAACCGCAGTCTTATCGACTATTACTGCCACATCGGGTCCAAACTGACGAATTTTGGCCTCTAGCTCCTGAAAAGCTGGTTTCCAATCGGCTCGCGCTCCCTGGAAATATTGGGCTACCAATTCCTTGTTATTGCGGGGTGCATTGCCAACCGTAATGACACGCGAAATAGCGGTCGCATGACCATGAGTCAGGTCAAACTCGGTTTTAAGCCAGTCAACGATTTCGCTGTCCAGAACTAATCCTTTAGCGGCTGCTAAAAGTTTTAAATCAGCGGGAGTTTTACCGGTCTGGGCTTTAACTTGCTGTAAATCAGCTAATGATGCCATGGTTTCCTCACATTTATAGATACTATTACCCTTTATTATAGTGTATTTCGGCCAGTGTAAGAATAATTACATATTTGTGTGGTGCGCAGCAGTATGTTTGAACCATAAATATAAAGGAGAATACTATGTTACTGACTATTGCCATCATCTTAGCGGTTCTGTGGGCTCTCGGCTTACTGGTGCACATTGGCGGTGGGTTAATTCACCTCATACTTGTCATAGCTGTGGTGCTGTTCATCTACCATCTCATTACTGGACGACGCAAAATTTAGTTAGCCTCTTATCCTCCGTTGCATTGGGAAAAGGACTCATACATACTATATAAATGTTTATTCGGCTCGATCTGCCCGCCATTAAGCGAGCCAAGTTCTCGGTATCACCTGATTTTATTGCCCCAACAGTTGCTAGTATTGAGTTTAAGTTTTTAGCGGCTCACGGCATTAAAGCTTGTTTTATAGATCTGGACGGAACTTCGGTGTCTAAAGCAACGCATACGGTTTCCCCTGAAATTAAACAGGCACTCAAACAAGCCGACTTGCCAATATATATTGCTACCAATCGGCCGCAGAACCAAGAGCTTAAAAATCTTCAACAAGATTTATCAGCTGCCGGCGTAATCCATCCGGCTGGAATATACGCTAAGCCCACAAAAAGGTATTACGCTTCTGCCCTCGCCGTCCATAATTTAGAAGCGCATGAAGTGGTAATGATAGGTGATCGTTATTTACAAGATGTTTTTGGCGCTAATCGGGCGGGGTTATATTCGCTGGTCGTGTACAAAAACGGCGAGACTATTGGACTCTTAGACCAGCTACTTTCGAGATTAGAGGCTTGGCTAACGCGTATATTTACCGGTCGCTATCGTAACATCGGTTAAATAAATCGCCGCTTTTCAATGTAACGGTAGGCTAATAAGCTGAATGGAATTGGTAGCCAAAATGTGGCCAATCGATACAGGATTATAGCGGCTAAGGCTTGCGGCTTATCGACCCCAAAACCGATCATGCTCGATACCATGGCGATCTCTAGCGGTCCTAAGCCCCCGGGTGTAGGTATGGTGCTTTTGGCTATAATGGCTGTAGCGTAGACAATGACCGCCGACAAGAATCCAAGCTGAATACCGAACGCTTTAATGCAAAAGTATAAGCAGGCAATGTAGGCCAGTGACACCAGGAGTGAGGTAGCACTGGCCATAAATAGCTGCCGCGGCGACGTGGCAATATCACGCAGATTGGCGACAAACTGTAGTACTGATTGAAAGACACGGCGCCGGAGTTTTTTATTGACCGCTATTACTATACCCCCTACTATCAGCGCAATAACTACCGCCAAAAACGCGACTGCCGGCACATGGAAGTGCAATAGCTTCAGCACGCTGCCCCCTGTAAGGAGTAAGAACAAGAACAGTGGGATACCAAACATTATGAAGCCGATGGCGGTGGCCGAAACTACTACGGCCGATGACTCTTCAGTCGATACCCCCGCTTTAACGAAATAACGACCGTTAAATGAACCACCACCTATCCCACCGGGCACGATTTTACTGACAAATGAGGCGGCAAGCTGAACGAGGAAAGTAGGCCACAACTTAAGAGGGACATCGACCAAAATTACATATATCAGACCGGTCAAAAAGTACGTGGCTATGCTCATGACAGCAATTAGCGGCAACCACCATAGGCCAACATCCGAAAACACTTCAAGCGCACCGCGGAAATTGCTGAATTGCGGCAAGATAGCATAAATAAATACAGCTATTAAGGCTATATTTAAGACTTTACGACGATTGAGGCGTAGTACGTCGGCATTATCGACTGCTTCCTCAATACCAAGTCGTTTTTGTAATTCTTCTTTCAATTCAAAAAGCAGATTTGGCTGCTGTTTAAGCTGCTTTGCAGTTTCGCCGCTAAAGACTGCCTTTTGTATGTATGGCAAAGCCGATCGCAAGTGTGATGCATCAAATGAGCCGCTCGCGGCCTTTACCGTGCGTGTAACACCCGCTAGCAGAGCCATCGACATCAGTAATTCGGCTATGTCCATACTGAGCCGCTGTTTATTGGGCGATACCTCGGCAAAGCCAAAATCTATCAGCCATACCTGCCCTTTGGTATCGACTAATAAATTGGCAGCTCGTAGGTCACGGTGGGCCATATTAGAATCGTGTAATATCTTTACCTGTCGCCAAGCGTCGTCCAGCACCGTTTGTTTTAAGTTTTTAACGCTGCTAAGCGGCTTCGAATTCGGAACTTGTTCTTGGATTAAAATCCATAGCTTACCGATTTTTATAGTATCGATTATCTTAGCAGCCCGAACACCCGCTTGTTTAGCCCACAATGTGGCAAACGCTTCCAGCTCTATGTTTCGACGGCTATTTACGTATGGCTCTTCGGCTCGTAAATTCTTGTATCTGAAGAATCGATATATTTTGAAGAGCCAGTCCGCGGCGTGCTCATGTTTACCAAATATTTTGGCAAAGTATTGTTGGCCATCTTCCAAAATGATAAATACCGGTCGTGAACCACGGGCGTCGACATTGGCGTAGCGCAAAGATTTAATCGCATAGCCACGTCGCTTCAAGTAAACCTTTAATTTGGTGGCCGATAATGAAGGTTTTGAAATACCGGCTATTAAGACTAAGGCCGATCCAACTAGCGCTCCAAGTGCCCAGCCGCCCAGTACATCTAATGGGAAATGGGCCCCTAGATACATGCGGCTTAGACCCACCATTAACACTACTAACAATATATATTTACGATAACGCGGCGCAACCTGATAGTAAAGGATGGTGGCACAGGCGGCTGAAAACGTCGAATGCCCAGATGGGAAACCAAAATCGGTAAATTTTTCGCCAGCAAATAACTGTATGTTATCCAGCAAATCGCCTGGACGACCGCGATGTACGGCCGCTTTAGCATATTTGGCTAAAATGTAACCTATTACGCCAGAATATAATACTGTTAATCCAGCTCGTCGATTTATTAAATACCACCCTGCGCCTACCCATAAAAATATTGAGCCGAAGCTACCCAACTGGGTTGCCGCATAGAACACTGGATATAAGACATGGGGTAATTGGTTGACAGCGTTAAATATTGGTCGTTCAAAGCTATCAAATAAACCGTTAGTACGAGCTTGAAAATATGTTACGGCAAACAGTAAAGTACTTATCAAGAAAACAAATATGTACCGGGCATCGCGCTGCTTATTAGCCAATGAAGAAATTTGTTTAAGTAGAAAGCGTTTTATTGAAGACACGACATGGTCCTTTATACGTTTGATGACTTTGTATTATATAATCACTCTATTAATTTCTCAATGGCTATCGGTGTCCCACATGGGGCATAGCCACGAATACTTAACGGTTTGATGTTTCACCTGCTGTAAGGTGGTAGGAATCGGTTGTCTATGCCATAAGGCCACCGCCAATATTACACCGGCCAGACCCAATACTATACAGCCTATCCAGCGATATTTACCCTGCACCAAAACGTAGCTAAGCAAACATAATAAAAATATAGCTAACATAGTAGCTATTGGCGAAGGGATGAAATGTATAGATATATGGAGTGCCAAAATATCCATCCAATACATATGCAACACTCCAGTGGCTACAAAAATAATGTCTGGAATGGCACTATAAAGATGTCCGAGTGCCCCTGCCTCCCAACCGCTAAGGCGAGACCCTCTTTTAGTACATAATTGCCAAATGGTTAAGGCACAAAGCCCTATAGATGCGCCGAATAATCCATGTAGCCAAAAATGAAACTCGGCACCCAAATGAGCGTACTGGCGGTAAAACAGAATTTCAAAAATTAATATTACGCTGGTAGTTACGAGATGGTGGCGGCTGAATTCTGCAAACCACTTCATGGCAGAGTCCTTACTAAGCGATCGATTTCCCCGCTATGTTGCCCTGGCGCAGGATCAAAGGTACGGTATCGGACCACGCCCGTGCTGGTAATGACCGCATAGCCCGGCCCGACCAAACCATCAGAACGTAGTAGGCCATATTGGTCGGCGATGGCTGGGTCGGTAGAACGGATTACCTTGGCGCTAGACGTAACCGGTAGTTTGCAATCATTACAAAATACAACGACAGTCCGCTGACTGTTGATATGTAGGCTGTTTACGGCCGGCGCAGGTTCATTTAAATATAGCAAATCAAGGCGTTGCAGCGCCTGCGATCCGCCAACGGAATGGGCCGATTGCTGTACATAATAATTTCCAATACCAGCCGATACTAAGATGGCTACTACAATACATTGTAGCCCACGATATGCTCCACCGTCATATAGGATTTTTTTTAGTCTGCCGCCAACTTGTTTCAGCGAAGCTCTTCTATTTTCTGTAATTTGCTTGCCCCTTTATATAGCAACCCGAAGCCGATAAGCCCCAGGATCAATACCGCGTAAATCAGTATGATACCAATGTTAAAATTATCGACAACCAATGGTGAAATTAGCAATAACTGCGCAAAGAATATACTGATAAATATCAGGATCATACCCTTACAGGCATCGCCAAATAACGACCTATAGATAGATCCTTCGACTCGCGACGCATACCAACCTAAATTTACCACTGTAATCAATCCTAGTAGCCAGACGGTTATATGAGGAATCACATAGGTAAAAATCAAAAGGCTGTGTGACAGTGTGTATCGTGGAATCCCTTCGGGCGTTAACAGATATGGAGCTTGTTTATAAAACATGACGCTAAATAGTACCATACACACGGTATACGGCAATAATAGGACCAGTAGATTCCTCTTGCTCAACCAAGAAGAATCAGTCAGCGTCACTAACTTTTTGCTCCCGCTGTAGAGCAGTATTGAGGCACCTAAAACTAGCAGTAGCGGTAGGTGATTTACAAGTGCTACAAGTGGACGAATAAAGAATGCGTTGACAAACAATGACTCAAGTGGACCGCCGAAACCCAAAAGTACTAAATATATTACTAACAGTAATAATCCATTAGCGATTTGGTTTAAACTCTTGCCGTCTAATGAGTTTTTTATGCCAATGGCATATTTTTTGAAGTGTTTAGCTGCTCGCGCCGCAATAAACCATATAATGACTTCCGGTACTATGAAACTTAGATTCAATAGAAATTGGTTAATTGGTGTCGTATTAGCGGTATGTCTCGCATAGGCTAGCGCATAGTTGATACCGATCAGGGCGATCGCGGCGGCAACGACAAATGCATATAGTAAGTGGTCAAGGTGCCATTTTTTGTTTGCTATAACTGCCGTCGCCATAGTTTGGGGCCTTTGTATTCTTATACACTTATAATACACCTTAGTAATGCTTACGGTCGTACATTTTAATCAATGATCTAGCGCACGAATTATCTACTTTTCAGGGCTGAAATCGAGCGTCACAGAATTAATACAGAACCGCTCACCGCCTGTATCGACTGGCCCGTCATCAAAAACATGGCCAAGGTGTGCACCACAGTTGGCACAGCTAACTTCAGTTCTTTGCATGCCCAAACTACTGTCATCTTGCAGCTCCACATGCTGTCTGTTTATGGGATCCGTAAAGCTAGGCCAGCCCGAATGCGACTCGAATTTAGTGGTGCTAGCAAATAATTCTTGTCCGCAAGCCGCACAGCGGTAGATACCATCGGCATGGTTATCCACGTACTTCCCGGTGAAGGCGGGCTCGGTGCCCTTTTGACGCATTACATTGTACTGCTCGGGCGTTAACGTAGCTTTCCAGTATTCATCTGACTTCTGCTTCATGTCTTCATTCATGATCAACACCCCCAACTTACTTTCTATATGTATTATACCTGACGCATTGGGCTTACGTTTGATTTATATAGCGTATGATGATAATTGTACTTGTAATATCCAGATTAAAAGTATATAAATTAAGAATAAGTTAATTTTCGTCTGCAATACTACATGCAGGGAAAACGATGAATATATTACTTATCGATGACGACACCCGTATCGCCAGTGCGCTTAAGCAGGCTCTAGCCGGCACGCACGTCATCGACCATGCGCCAAAAGGCCAGGTCGGCTTACAGCAGATCTCTAAAAATCCGTACGACCTCATTCTCCTAGATCTCAATTTACCCGACATTGACGGTTTAGAAGTGTGCCGACAGTTAAGAGCTCTGGGTTTAGATTTTCCAATACTCGTACTTAGTGGCAACTCGGGCGTGCTCCAAAAGATTGCACTCCTCGATGCCGGCGCTAATGATTATCTGACCAAGCCCTTCAGTCTGGGTGAATTGAAAGCTCGGCTACGTGTCCTCTCTCGTCAGATATCTAATGCGAAGCCAATACCTAAGACAATACAGGTTGGCGATATTACATTAGATGGTTTACGCCACACTGTCCATAGAGCTGGCACTGAAATTGTTTTGCGTCGTAAAGAATTCTTGTTACTGGAGTGTCTCATGCAGAACGCGGGCACGGTCGTAACCCGCCAAATGCTTATGCATTACGCTTGGCAGGATGATCAAGATCCGTGGACCAACACCATTGATGTCCATATTAAATATCTGCGAGACAAAATAGACCGGCAATTCGCAAAACCGCTAATCAAAACCGTGCACGGCATAGGCTACAAAATTGATATTGCCGACCATGGTGGTGGACCTAGAAAACTTGACCGTCGACCGCCGCCAGGTCGCGTTGGGCAGCCTAACAAAGGTCGCAAGGTGCACTAAGGAATCATTATCATGCCAATTCAACTCGCCACGTTCAAACCGTTTCGTTATCAAACTCCCTTTTACGGTTTTCGTTCGAGTCTCTGGCTTAAAAAGCTATCGCAGCAGCTATCGTATAGCGTTAGCAGCCGCGTCGTTGTGGTTGTAGCCATCATTAGCACATGCCAAGTGATCATAATATTGACAGGGCGACCCGTACCATTCGTTATCACGCCAGCGGAATATGATATCAGCGGGACGTTATTATTTGGCACTGGCATTGTACTCATTGCCATTGGATGGCGCAGTTTAGCGCATAGTCGACAGCGGCATAAAACTATGTCTAATAAGCTTACTGAGCTTGAACATTTCGCGGCATTTGGCCGTGCCAATGCCAATTTGATCCACGAGATTGCCAATCCCCTCACTGCAGCCTTCCTGACTCTGGAACTAATTCGTCCCAATAAGTCTAAGCACATACAACTTGCCTACAGCCACCTAGAGCAGGTCCAGCGTTATCTCGAAGCGGTACGCCAGGATTTAGGAGGTGGCCAACACGACACGGCCATACACATTAAGTCCGAGGTTGAAAAAGTTATATCAAACCTGGCGCACAGAGCTCAAGTGCTAGATGTCAGAATAACATTTACGGTAGCAGATTCGGTTGTGGTGTTTGGCGACGCCGTAAAGTTTAGTCAGATAATATCTAACTTGGTAGCCAATGCCATAGATGCATATTTAGATATACCTACTTATACAACGCGCGCAGTTGATATCCATGTTAGTGAAATAACTGGTGGCATAGTGTGTAAAGTGACAGATAGGGGTTGTGGATTATCTAAAATTCAGTTGCGCGCTATATTCAGACCTTTTTATTCCACTAAAGCAGGGCGACATAACAATTTGGGATTGGGATTGGCCACGGTCAAACAGTATGTCGAAGTGGATTTCGGTGGCAAAATTGCTGTCACAAGCAACCGGTCTCGTGGCACATGTTTTATGGTTAGAATTCCAAATAGAAGCCGCGATTAGACCCCATGAACCCGACATAGTATAATTACACAATATGATGGTTGCGGTTAAAAAAAGTAATAGAACGAAGTTGGGCCAGCTCGGTCATCTTTTTGAGTCACAAAATTCAATTATAGTGGTGCCACTAATACTAATTACAATATTTAGCTTTGGCTATATGCAAATGGAATCTACGAAATTACAGCAGACGGCACGTACAAGTCAGCAAAACGCCGCAGCTAAGCCAACAGCGTTACCCGCGCTGCATACCATTAGCCAACCAGATTTGCCCATTTTGAACAATGAAGCTGTCCCTACTCCAGATCAAAGCGATGAACAGGCAACCCCTAGAAACTCGAAGTCGGCTAAAGATGAATTACCAATTGGCCCGAGTTCAAGGGGCGCAAGTGACGCGCTCCAGGGCGTTAAACGTGACATGGCAAACGATAAGAACAGTCAGCTGCAAGCAACTCGCCAAAGCGTAAAGCTAGATCAATTACATTTATAGGAATCTTTGAAGAGAAAAATCAGTCCATGCCTCCTACAAAACCTGCAGCTGATTCGACTGTGCACACGGAGCTGAGCCATAATGAGATTAAGGTTATTATTTTTGCGCTCATGGGGGCCATGTTATTAGCCGCCCTAGATCAAACAATCGTAGCCACAGCATTGCCAAGAATCGCCAGCGATCTACACGGCCTAGACCGTTTATCTTGGGTAGCGACAGCTTATTTACTAACGAGCGCTATAGTTACCCCTCTATATGGCAAGATAAGTGATCTGTATGGCCGTAAGAAAATTTTTATAGTTGCCATCACGCTATTTTTGATTGGCTCCGTGTTGTGCGGAATCAGTCAGACGATGAACCAGTTAATATTCTTTCGGGCCGTTCAGGGGCTGGGGGGCGGCGGAATATTTACGTTAGTCTTCTCTATCATTGGGGACATAGTTCCGCCCCGCCAGAGAGGTCGCTATCAAGGCTATTTTGGGGCCGTATTTGGTTTGTCGAGCGTCATCGGACCACTCATAGGCGGCCTATTTACCGATCACCTCAGCTGGCGCTGGATATTCTATATCAACCTTCCCATTGGCGCCCTGGCATTAGCGGCTATATGGTATAGATTACACCTGCCCATTCGCCGAACTGAACATAGCATCGATTTCCCTGGTGCCGCCCTGTTGGCCAGCGCCGGAGTATGCCTACTACTCGCCCTGGTGTGGGGTGGCACGGTACGTCCATGGCTATCGGGCACAATACTCGGCTTATTTGCCGGTTTCGTCATCGCCACGGCATTATTTATTTACCGCGAAAGCAAAGCTGTAGAACCTATCATTCCACTCCGCCTGTTTAAAAATGATATATTCAGGATCTGCGTTACATTAAGCATGCTGTCGGGCTTAGTTATGTTTGGCGCCATCATATTTTTACCTGAGTACCAGCAGATTGTTCGTAATGATTCAGCTACTCGCTCGGGCCTGCTATTAACGCCATTAGTGTTTGGACTGTTAGCTGGATCCATCTTTTCGGGGAGGACTATCAGCCGTATCGGGCACTATAGACCCTTTCCTATTATTGGCACGGCCTTGGTGACATTTGGTTTCTTCTTATTCAGCCATTTGTCAGCGACAACTAGCCAATTTATCTTAACCCTATGGATGCTTGTACTTGGTGTAGGCGTTGGACTCTTTATGCAGGTCATGACACTCGCCGTCCAAAACTCAGTCGACCGTAAAGATTTAGGTACCGCCACTTCTGTCGTAATATTCTTCCGAACTATCGGTAGCTCTCTTGGCGCCGCCATCTTTGGTGCCATCTTGACCAGTCGCTTGACCTATCATCTTAGTGAGACAGCTACTGGAGCGAGTAATTTACACTTAACGGCACAGAACCTAAGCGCCAGCCCCAAGGTACTCAACGCACTACCACCAGCAGTGCACCAGGGCATACTTGAAGCTTTTGCCCTATCGTTTCAAGACGTCTTTCTATATGGTATTCCTTTCGCACTGGCGGCTTTTTTCGTCTCACTATTATTGCGTGAAACCCCGCTCAAAACTACTACCAGGCAATCCTCAACCGAATAGTTACTTAGCCAGTTTAGGCCAAATAACACGTGCCACGACATCGCGAGATGTCAACCAGCCGAAGTGACGACTGTCAGTGCTGTTGGGCAGATTATCGCCAATGACGAAAAGTTTACCTTGTTCTAAGCGCTCGATGCGCTTGATTTTTTCCTTGCCATGGTGCTGAAATATAATTACATGCCCGGGTCGTAAGCGTTTAAAAAGCGGAGTGGCAAAGAGTAATTGGCCGGGCCGTAATTTAGGACTCATACTTCCACCCACTACACGCCGCAGCATGAACAGTTTAGGCTTTCTTAGTTTCCCAAAAGATTGTAGCGATTTCATCTATTGCCTCCAATAATTTATCACCATACTCTACCTCGAGATGATGTTTGCAGTCGCCTGCCATTTTAATTGCCAGCCAGAATTTGGTGTGTAAATCCGGGTATTGCTCTATATGCTCTGGTTTAAAATAATCGGCCCACAATACCATTAGGTGATGCTTGACCAACTCAGCGCGCTCTTCTTTAATGATTATGGCTCGGGTCTTATTATGGTCGTCTAGGCCTTCGTACTTATCCATTATGGCTTTAACACTTTGGGCTTCAATTCTGGCTTGTGCTGGATCGTAGACGCCACATGGCAGATCACAGTGGGCATAGACGGGCTTGATCGATAGTGCAAATGGCAGTTTCATGGGGATCTCTCCTGTTAGGTTTATACATTTAATTATACTCGCCCAAGGTAGGGTTGCCTTGTGAATATCCTTACCTTTAATGTTTCTTTAAGCTAGTTTACGCCACTCAATGATCTCGGCGTGGTTACCGCTTAATAACACGCTCGGCACACTCATATCTTGGAATGTTACGGGACGCGTGTACTGCGGGAACTCGATAGATTCGTCGTCGGCTTGAAAGGATTCTATTTCAGCACTGTCAGCCCCACCGAGAACACCAGGAATTAAGCGCACTACGGAATCGATAATAATCATGGCCGGCAGTTCCCCGCCAGTTAGTACGTATGAACCAACGCAGAACTGCTCATCGACCCACTTTGTGATACGTTCGTCGTAACCCTCGTAGCGTGGGCAAATAATTATGAGCCCTTGCTCGCCAGCGGCTAATCGCTTGGCATCTGACTGTTTATAGACTTTGCCGCGGGGCGTTGGTAGCAATACGCACGCGGAAGGGTCAATTTGCTTAGCTGCTTCAATAGCTTTAACCAAAGGTTCTACCATGAGCAGCATACCGTCACCGCCACCATACGGCGTGTCATCAACCTGATGGCGCGGTCCGAGTCCGTAGTCACGCAAGTTTATAAAGCTATATTCAGCAAGACCACGATCACTGGCTTTCCAGAGCATACTGTTGCCAAGCACGCCCGTGAACATCTCTGGGAATAATGTAATTATTTGAATTTTCATTGGCTTAATTGTACCACCTATACTAATTTAAGACGTTGCAGACTAACATCAAAACAACCCTAGTTTCCTAGGGTTGTTTTGTCACATAAAGCTCCCACATTACTGTGGCTCGCAGAGCTTTTGGTTTTTGTTTTTGGATGTAAACTTACAGTCACATTGGACTTGCTATTAGCATAGCCGAAATGGCGGTTGAATTCAATCTTTCAGCGAGCTTATTACAACGATTGCTGAAATTTTTTAGCGCTTGATGCGCGTCATGAGCCGGAGGTTAGCGATGTAGTGGAGCGGGTTTAATTTAGGATGATCGCTCAAGTAATTCATGTGCTTTTCGTCAAACGGCAACTGGTCTTCGCGAGTGGCCGCATAGGTGGAAGTCGTATTAAACGTCTTATCGCCCATCATAGTTTTAAGTTGTGTATGGATCTGGGCAGCGACGTCAGAATCTAGGAATTTTTGCTGGCTCAGTGTGGTGCGCATACTAGACTTTCTTTATCTGTTTAGGTTTTTTGACTTCTTTTTTACCCTTGTCTTTTGACATAGAAGTGGCCCTTTTTTACAAACTAATACGTACATGAGTAACGGTACAGCTGCTCTAAAAATCTAACTCTCTACCGCAGCTAAAGTGCTGTTACAATACCCTTAGTATGCGCTCTTTACGCCGTTTTTCCTAATTTACAAATCAAGGTCGTCGAGGTCGGCAAGCTCTTGTCGCGTCTGCAAGACGCGGTCGCTGGTTTTTTCACGAGCCACGACCGGTTCATCAGTAACATCATCTTGCACGGTGCCGGTTGTAGCATTACTGCTGGCTGGCGCCGTCACTGCGTCATTACTAACGGCATTATTGGTATTATCGGTATTAGCATCGCTTGAAGCGTTATCGCCATCATCGTCGCGGGCGTGCGTGCCCCCAGTCCCGTTATCAACAATCTTTAGATTATAGCGAGCTTCATTCTTGGTACCAAGGGCTCTCAACAACGTACGCAGGCTTTGCGCAGTAGCACCGCGCTTCCCTATCACGCGTCCTAGGTCTTCGGGATCAACTGTTAGCTCTAACAGTACTCCTTTTTCATCGATGCGACGTTCGACACTGACGGCATCGGGATTACTTACTAGTGATTTAACAACATATTCAACAAATTGCTCATCAATACTCATACGGTCAATTACCTCATTTACAGAATATGGTCATTATAACAAACAGCTAACGAGCGGGTGTGTGAAATTTTACCTGTGTACAGCGTTTCGCTTAAGCAGCGGTTTCGGCAGCTTCAGTAGCTTCTTCAACTGGAGCTACTGCAACAGTTTCTTCTACGGGTGGTGGCGGTGTAGTGCTGCGTCGCTTGTCGGCAGTACGGACGGTACGGGTGTGCTTAGCTGGCTGTTTGACCCAGTTCGGCATCGTAACGCCTTCAGCGGCTAGCAAGCGGGCTGCGCGGTCGGAAGGCTGAGCACCATTAGACAAAAACAGAGCCGCTTTTTCTTTATCGAGAATGATAGTTTTAGCGTGCGGATCATAGCTACCAAGCTGTGCAACTACTTTACCGCTGGTTGGCACGTAACGTGACTCTTGAACGACGACACGAAACATGGCGTGACCTTTGCGACCGGTGCGTTGCATACGAATTGATAACATAAATCTATAAAACTCTCTTTCTCAAATTCTTTTAGGCTATTAAGACAATCTAGATAATTTTACAGATAAGGGCCTCTGTTGTCAACCGCTAGTTGGTTTCGGCAATGGCCGGCTGGTAAAACTTAAGAGCGGCTTCGGCGGCTTTTTGCTGGCCGGCTTGCTTACTTGGGCCATTTCCCTGCCCGCGCAACTGGTTGTTAACATAGACGCCGACGGTAAATATTTTATCGTGGTCGGGCCCCACTTCGTTCATGACTTTATAAATAGGCGTCGCTCCGTCGTGGCTTTGGGCTAATTCCTGGAGGTGTGATTTAGGGTCCATCCACGAGCCGCTCGATAATATTTCTTCAAAGGTAGACAGAATGCTTTTGGTAATAAATGCCTTGGCCACATCATAACCCTGATCGAGGTAGAGTGAACCGACAACCGCTTCGTAACTATTAGCCAGTATCTGAGCCCGCGCTCGATCGGTACCGCGCTTTTCGCCGCGGCTAAGGCGCAGTAATGGCTCAAATTCAAACTTGGCAGCGGCGGCACCGATACTCTCGGTCCGGACAAGCGAGCTGCGCCAGTTGGTTAATATACCTTCAGGGTCTTTGAAACTAGCGTAGAGATATTCAGTAACAACCAACTCTAAGACTGCATCGCCTAAAAATTCTAGGCGTTCATTGTGCTCGGAGACGGTTTTCTTATGTTCATTCAAATACGAACGGTGTGTAAAAGCGGTAATGAGCAAATTAAGATTATTATAAGTAACGCCTAGGGTATCGGCCGCGAATGCAGCATAAACGGAAGTGTCCATGTTAGAGCTTGCCATCCCTTATGCGCTTCATGCCAACTAAAATAAGTTTACCAATGTCTTCATAGGCTATCTTTTCAACAGCGTCGGTGGCGGCCATCCACTGCATATCGGTTAGCCAATCTTCGCCCTTCAACTCGTCCGTATTACCGCGACCTTCAGTTAAATAAATATGCATCGTCATGAGCACAAGCGTATGATTTCGTCGGTAGCGAAAGTTAACTTTGCCAAGCCAACTATAGACCTTCATTTCTTGGAGGCCCGTCTCTTCACGAATCTCGCGTTCAGCAGTTGCCTTTGGTTCTTCACCCGGCTCGACGTGTCCCTTAGGAATAGTCCAGCGGCCTTTGGCGTCTTTTATAAGTAGAATTTGCAGTGCGTTATCGGCTGTGCGCCGAAAGACTATGCCGCCCGAAGTCGTCTCACGAACCACTTCGTCGATAACTGGTCGCCGCTTACTAACCAGGTTTTTAAATCCCTGTAATGGCTTTGGGCGTTTCATTTTTTAGCGGCTTTCTTGACGGGCGTCTTTTTGGCTACGGGTTTTTTATCAGCTTTAGCAAGTATTTCTACTACAGCAGTAGCGGCCTCTTCGCGCTGGCGCAACAACGTACCAAGAACACCGTTAATAAACTTAGACGAATTGTCGCCGCCAAAGGCTTTGGCCAGTTCAACGGCTTCATTGATAACTACTTTTGCGGGTACATCGGCATCGTTTTCTAACTCGTAGAGTCCCATCTCTAGGATGATACGGTCCATGCGGGCAATTTCACTAATTGGCCACTCGGTAGCAACGAGTTGCAACTTGGCATCTAGGTCGCTGGCGTGCTTTATTACGCCGTCGACAAGTGCACTAATGAAATCGACGTCGTCGACCATCTCTTTATAGCGTCCGATGTTCCGCGATAGAATTTCAGGATCGTTCCACTCGGCATCGGCAGCTTCACGGCGAAAATCTTGCTCGTACAAGGTTTGTAGAGCGATAATTCGACCAAGGTGACGATTGGATGCCATATTGTTAAATTCCTTTTGGTGTTAGAACGTTATCAGTTCAGCTGCGCTTAAGCGGCTTTAACTTTTCCGGTTTCGCGGATAGTAGTGTGGACCTTAACAGGTGAAGTGCGGTTTACTTTGCGGGCCAACTCGAGCACGATGTGGCTGCGACGAGTACCGGATTTGCGGGGGCTAGTTCGTTTCTTGGGCTTTCCCATAACTTTATTCTCTCCTTTTGTATCTGTTGATACGAGCTATAAGCTTAGTATTTATTGGCTCTATAGTAGCGCATTAACACCGTAAAGACAAGCTGCAATATTTGCTATTATATTTTTTAGTGTCTTAATCTATTTACTTTCTTGCACTTTTATGCAATCATATGTTCATAAATAAACTATCACTATGCATAAAGATACTCCTAACTACCTAAGAATTGTCGCAGTAAGCACCGCACTTGGCGCTATGATAGGTGGGTGCTCACTACGAGGTCAAAATACCGAAACAGAGTCATTTTGTTCAGAGCCAGTTGAAGTTGGTACCTATGCAAATGGTAATCTGCGCGATTCAATGGAAGATTTACACGGCTTAGACCCGAAAAGGTTTGAAGACGTTGCAGAAACTTCAGGCAAAGCAGTCAAAGCTTTAGCGAAGAAAAGAAACAATAGCACCCATACCGTATATCCTCACGATAGCTTTAGGTATTGTGTCAATGGATCAAAGGTACATCTTGATAAGCCTGAAACGCTGATATTAGAAGAAGATCACTAAATTTGCTCGGCGACCAGTTATCAAACGTCGTTAAATAACAAAGTTTACGAGTTTCTTTTGTACATATATCGTCTTTTTGATCGTACGATTTTCTAGTTGAACGGCAATTTTTGGGTTGGTCTGAGCAGCAGCGACAATAAATGATTCGTCGGCGTCTTGAGCGACCATGAGTTCGGCGCGGACTTTGCCGTTAATCTGCACTACGATAACTATCGTATCTTCTATTAACAAGCCCTCGTCGTAACCTGGCCATTGGCTGGTATGGATAGATTCTTCGTGCCCCATTATCTGCCATAGCTCTTCGGCAATGTGCGGCGCAAATGGAGCCAGCAATTGTAGAAGAGTTTCGATGGCGTAGCGCCAAGTGTCTAAGTTGGCAAACTCGTCTTGTTCTTTTAGCTTGTATAGATCGTTTAGACACTGCATTTGAGCTGAAATGGCGGTATTGAAGTTTAATTCGCTAAGATCTTTGGTGACCTTTTTAGTAGCCTTGTGAACAGCACGTAATATATCTGCTTCAACAACAGTCGAATCTAGGGCTGCCCCTTCTCGCTGCTCGTAAACAGCTAGATATTCCTGCGTCAGGGTCCAGGTGCGCTGCAGGAACCGGTGGGCGCCGCCCATACCTTCTACACTCCAGTTCACCGACTGGTTCCAGGGCCCCATGAACATGGCGTTAATCCGAACGCCATCAGCCCCGTAGCCTTGTGTAATCAAAGCATCGGGCTCGATTGTGTTGCCTTTGCTTTTACTCATCTTCTGACCGTCGGGTGCGAGTAACATACCCTGATTACGGAGCGTTAAGAATGGCTCGCTGAAGTCTATCAGGCCCGCGTCTTGCATGACTTTGGTCCAAAAGCGCGCATAGAGTAAGTGCATGACCGCGTGCTCGGCACCGCCGATGTAATCATTTACGGGCAACCACTGCTTTACCTTGTCTTTATCAAAGGGCTCCAAGAAATTGTTAGGATCAGCAAAGCGTAGGAAGTACCAGCTAGAACATGCAAAGCCGTCCATAGTGTCGGTTTCGTGATCGGCCGGGCCACCACAGGTGGGGCACGTTGTGTTTACAAACTCTGGTACGTTAGCGAGCGGGCTACGGCCATCACCGCTTGGGGCAAAACTTTGCACTTCTGGTAGTACAACGGGGAGTTTGTCTTCAGGAACGGCCACGGCGCCATCACGTGGACAATGAATAATTGGAATCGGCGCGCCCCAGTAGCGTTGACGGCTGATTAGCCAATCGCGGATTCGGAAGTTTATTACTTCATGCCCCGTGTTGTCGCTATCTAGATCAGCCACTATTTTTTCACGGGTCTCGGCGCTTGATAGTCCATCGTATTTCCCCGAATTTATCATCTCGCCTTCATCATGAGTACACTCATAATCGGGCGCCTCATTCTTGACCACCCGAGTTATCGGTAGCTCGAATTTTTTAGCGAATTCATTGTCACGCTCATCGTGAGCGGGTACGGCCATGATGGCACCCGTACCGTAGCCGGCCAAAACGTAGTCGGCTATCCAGATTGGTATTTGCTCTTTGGTAGCTGGATTAACGGCGTACGCGCCAGTAAAGACACCCGATTTCTCACGGTCGGTTTCCTGGCGTTCAATATCGCTCTTAGCTTCCGCGGCGCGGATATACGCCGCCACGGTATCTTTTTCGTCCCGTGTTGTTATAAGTGCGACCAGTGGGTTCTCAGGGGCTAACACTAAGAATGTTGCTCCGAATAAGGTATCCGGCCTGGTTGTAAAAACTGTTATCTCGCTGCTAGATTCGGCCACCGGAAAGGTAATTTCGGCGCCCTTGCTGCGACCAATCCAGTTGCGCTGCATGGACTTAATGGCCTCGGACCAATCCAGATCTTCTAGGTCATCGAGCAAACGATCGGCGTAATCGGTTATTTTGAAGAACCACTGCTTTAGCAGTTTCTTTTGCACGGCATTACCACAGCGCCAGCAGAGGCCGGCCTCGACCTGCTCGTTGGCAAGTACCGTTTTATCAGTCTCGCACCACCACTGTAAGCTCTCTTTCTGATAGGCCAGTCCTCTTTTGAACAAAAGCAAAAAGAACCACTGCGTCCAACGGTAATAATTTGGATCGGTGCTATCTATTTCGCGGGACCAGTCGTAGCTAAAGCCCATTTGAATTAACTGTTCTTTGAAGCGGGCGGTATTTTGATCGATAGCCTGGCGCGGGCTAATGCCCGTTTTTAAAGCGTAGTTCTCGGCCGGCAAACCAAAGCCGTCCCAGCCCATTGGGTGGAGGACGTTATAGCCGTTCATACGGTTAAAGCGCACTAGCGCGTCGCCAATGGTGTAGTTTCGAACGTGCCCGACGTGCATGGCCGCACCACTGGGGTACGGAAAATACTCTAAAATATATTTCTTGGGCTTCGGCGAATCATCGTTAGCCTGGTATATCTTAGATTCTTCCCAAGCCTGCTGCCACTTGGTCTCAATGTCTTTTGGATTATAGCGTTGCATATCTGTAAATTATATCAGAGTTAGCCGCTTAGAATTGCTGGAGGTAGTTGGTGCTGAAGGTTGTTGCTAGCGCTTGGCGGTTGGTGTGACGTTCTTCGGCAAGCGCAATTAGTTTTTGTACTAAATCTATGCCGCTGACACCGGCTTTGGCCCAGTTGTGCGCGTACAGGCCACCAGGTAATGGGTTGACTTCGTTAAAGTAAACCTTCTTAGTCTTACTATCTATTAAAAGATCAACGCGGGCAGTGCCGCTACAGCCAAGGGCCTTATAGACCCGTAGACCGACGGCTTCGGCTTCTTCGTATAATCCTTTAGGAAGTTCGGCTGGAATTTGACTATAGCCCTGTGGGCCTTCGGCGCCCTTGCCACCTTTACCGGAGCCGCCCTTTTTGCCACCTTGCATGTACTTAGTTTCAAAATCAAAGAAGTCTTCGGCCTGTGTCATGGGGCGCTCTAAAAGCGCTGGTTGCGGATCATCATTTCCCATTATCGGCAACGTGACTTCTATAAGATTATTGACGGCCTCTTCGACAATGATGCGGTCGTCGTAGTGAGCTGCTACTTCCAAAGCATTTTTAAGCTCTGTGTCGTTGGTAACACGGCTGATACCAATACTAGATCCCAGGTGAGCCGGCTTAACAAAAAGTGGGTACTTGAGGCTGACCGTGATGCTCTTCACCGCCTGAGATAGCTCACGACTCAAATCGGCTTTGGTAAACGTTAAGAAATTACTCACAGGGATGTCATTGGCGACGGCTAATTGTTTAGCTAGCACCTTGTCCATAGCCGCTGCAGCCGCGCTGACGCCGCAGCCGACATATGCCACGCCGGCCATATCGAGCAGGCCCATAAGCGCACCGTCTTCACCATAGGTACCGTGCATGGCAGGAAAAACGACGTCTATTTTTTGTAATTGTTTGCGTAGGCCACCAGTCTTTAATAAGGTCATGCCCCCATCTATCTGGACGCTGACGGGCTGAGCCTTGGCAATAAAATCCTTTATGCCGCCGCTGGTAAAGAGCTTAATATCTTTGAGCTTTTCGTCCCAGTACCAAGCACCGTCTTTAGCGATATAAATGGCTTCAACTTTGTATTTTCGAGTCAGTTCCAGCGGTTTAATAACACTAGATAAGGCGGTGACGATAGATACATCGTGTTCGGCTGACCGTCCACCAAAGATAACTGCAATTGTTTCCATACAGCTAGTATATACAAACCTGCCAATTACGCGATGTCTTTAAGTACAAGCGTTTTATTGAGAGCCTTGGCAATCCGGTGCATGGTATTTAAAGTGGGGCTAGACTTGCCCGATTCTATTCTCGCAATAGCCGACTGTGGCATTCCACATGCTTTGGCAAGCTGGTGCTGGCTCATATGCCGCTCGAGCCGCGCATTAATGAACTGCACGCCAAGCTGCTTTACGGCCGCCGGTTTAATCGGTGCGGCGTCATCCATATCTTTTATGAGTTGGCGCAGCGTTTCTTCCTGATATGCAGCCAGTTCCTCGTCATTCATCTGGTCATTATATCAAATTCGATATAATTGCCCTTTTACTATGAATGAAAACTACCGTAGTGATTTGAACTAATTAGCTTACATTACAAAATTTATGCGTAGTTGTCGGTCCAGTCATTTTGCATCAGCACGAGATCGCCGGCTGCTACGAAGTGGTTGAGGTTGGTGTAGAAGTCGAGCGGATTGTCTTCTATGCGTACCTCGCCGTTAAAACCAGCTTCGCGAAGCCCTAGGGCTATGAAATTGGTTACAGAATTTTGCATAAGCACTACAATATCCGGTTTGGCCTCAGCAATACAGCGACCGGCGGTTATGTGGACACGCTCGGTTTCGACGCCTTGGTCTACTAAGCCGGGGGTGACATATATCTTGCGAGCAGCCGGTAGTTCGGCAAGTAAGGCTGTACCCGCCCGCAGCCCTTCAAGATTACCATTATAGGTATCGTCTATTATCCACGCGCCGCCTAGCCGGTAGGGCTGCATACGGTGTTCGAAGGGCTTGGTGTGGGCGACACCAGATTGGACTTGCTCAGGAGTTAGGCCCAATGACAAACCTAACGTCGCGACCAGCGATAAGAAGCCTATTTGATGGCGACCAACTAAGCCGCTATGTAGGCTCAAGCTTTTGCGGCCTTTGGTCAGCGTAAAGCTTGTTCCCTGCAGTGTTAAAGCGGCGTCCTTAACTTTCCAGCCGAGGGCACCATGCTTATTAAATCGCAGATAGTCAGGCTTTAGCAGCGGCAACAGGTCCGGCGACTCATCATTTACATACACATTGTTACCCTTAAGATAATCGGCCACCGACAATATGTCCTGGCCGGCCGCGGCTAGTGTTTTGTACTGATCCAAATGCGCCGGCGCGAGCCCAGTAATAACGGCGTGCGTGGGCGACGTAATGCGGGCAAAGCGCTCAACATCACCGGGGGCACCTTCGCCGTACTCAATAACCAAGACGTCTTCAGTACCTGTTAATTTACGGGCAAAGTAAGCGTGGCTGCTGCTGACGTTTTTATTAGCCGGGGTGGCCGCTACGTCCAGCCCCTCGCTTAAAACAGTTGCTAGCAATTCTTTCATGGTGGTCTTGCCGTAGCTGCCGGCCACGGCGATCTTGGCACCAGGGTGATTG
>JACMNI010000004.1 GCA_014378615.1 Candidatus Saccharimonadota bacterium
AAGCCCCGGCGGTAAACCGGGGCTGTCACTAAGCGTCTGGACCTGTTTAGTTACGGGCCGCAGCCAGGGCGTCACTGTGCCATTTGAGGTCAGCCAACATTCCAGTTACAGCGCCTTGTGGTCCGTATGGATTGGCCTTGATGGTCTCGTCGAGGTTGCCGTCTTCGTCAATCAGGCCACCCTGAGCAACATAGCCAACAAACTGGACACCACTAGGAATAATGGTTGCGGTAGCTTCGCTCAGAACTTCTTTAAGGTGCGTAGCAGCACGAGCACCACCGACGCCACCATGTGAAACCACGGCCGCCGGTTTGTGCTTCATCTCATACGTCATAAAGTCGATAGCATTTTTAAGGGCACCCGGCATTGAATGGTTATACTCTGGTGTCACGAACACGTAAGCATCGGCTTCGGCAATCTTGTCGAGCCACTTCTGCACTTCTGGTGCTGGCTGGCGGTCTGGATTATAACGAGGGCTAATGGCTTCGTTGAAAAATGGTAGACCGTATTCTTGTAAATCGACTAGTTCGACTTCGGCGCCTTCAACAATTGCGGCTTCGGCGGCCACCCATTTAGCAACGCTTAATGTAGCCCGGCCTGGACGAGTTGATCCAACAATAACTTGTAATTTCATATGAGTCTCCTTGATGGTATATTTTGTATAGTATCAGTAAGTATAGGCTACGTGCTATACTTTGTAAAGTAATGAATATAACACCCTCCAGCACAACACCCGTCTCAATCGAACCAGCTGTCGGTTGTATTGCGAGCGCCATGGCTATTATTGGCAACAAGTGGACAGCGCTTATCTTGCGTGATCTTTTTACCGGACCTAAACGGTTTGGTGAACTCGAGCGCTCAGTGGGAACCATTAACCCCCGTACCCTGTCGCAGCGCCTCGACGACTTAGAGAGTCACGGCATTATTACGCGGGCTTGCTTTAACGAAGTACCGCCGCGCATTGAGTACACGCTGACCCAAAAAGGCCAGGACCTGCAACCGGTTTTAGAACAAATGGCAATTTGGGGAACCAAACACGCTAGTTGCTAGCAAACTATTTTTTAGCTTTTGTATCGGTCTTTTTGTCGTCGTCTTTTTTGTCTGCATCGACTGGGTCTTTTTTAAATTTATCTAGCTTAAAGAGTTTTATAAGCGTGTAAATGGCCGCTAAAACGAAAATAAAGTTCAGCAACGAGTAAACAAGCGCACCCCAGGCAAAATTGGCGGCATGATAATGAAAGTGCAACGTAAAGGTCCGCTTGCTTAAGGCTTCACCGAAGAACAATTGGAACACCGGGTCTATAAAGGTGGTGAGTATTTGTTTTACGAGTTGTTGGGCCTGCGAACCAATGGCGAAACCAACGGCTAGGCCAACAACGGCGTACTCTTTCAGGAAGCCAATGAAGCCTTCGATTGGTTCGTGAACAAAATCGGGCGTGACGAATACATTTAGATTTGGCTTCCCCGCTTTACCGTTATTCGGCGTCTTAATATGCACGTCGCTTCCAGAGGTAGTCACGGTTACATCGGTCTTAGTTTTAATTTGTTCAGTCACGTATATTCCTTTACATTTTTTGGGGTGTTGGTATGCCGAGCAGAGTCAGACCTTGATAAAGTGTCTGCGCATAGCTCTCTAATAGCTGCAGACGAAGCGCCTGCCGGTCATTACCGATAACTCGGTTCTGCTCGTAAAATCGATTGAATTCCTGAGCTAATTCATATAAATAATTGCAGATTTGGTGTGGCAAAAGTTCGATGATAGATTTATATATAACTTCTTGGTATTCACTTAATTTTCTGATCAGCAATCGTTCACCGGGCTCCAAAGGGCTGTCCAAGATCGTAACGTCAGAAACATTAGCAGCTAAAACAGCGTCGACTTGCTCTGGGCTATAACCCGCTTTAACAAGAATACTAGCCGCTCGTGCCAAGGCGTATTGCAGATACGGGCCGCTGTTGCCCTCTAGGCTAACCGACTCATTGACGTCAAAGGCGATGTCACTACCTAAACGATGCTTCAAGAAACTATATTTTATAGCCCCGAGAGTAACGAGCCGCTTTGTAATCTCATCGCCAGCCGTAGCGGCCTGTCCAACTGCTTTTAAAACATCGGCCGCTCTTGTAACATTGCCTAGTCGAGAGCTCATTTTTAAGCCAGAGCCAAATCGAATCGTACCGTTGGTTAAATGATTTTGCTTAGCAGCCAAATCCGGATCAATCGCGTTAAGCGCCGCAAACACAACTTGCATGTACTGCAGCTGGTCGTTGCCCGTCATAATAATGCGTCGGTCGTACTTGAAATCATCGACTTCGTTATAAATTACCCCTAGGTCTTTGGTTTCATACGTCGGAAGTCCTTTAGAAGTAATGAAGACACGAGTGTGTAGCCCAGCTTCTTCCCCTTTGTACACAACCGCGCCGTCACTATTTGTGAATACCGTGTCTAAATTGGCCTTCACTACTGCCAGTCCTCGTTCAGATGTACCGCTTTCGGGATAGTACTTATCGAAAGGCGAGACATCTACCGACTCATAAAAAGTTTTGAAGTAGTCGTAGCTCCAACCGCGGCATTGCCAATAAATTTGAGCAAGGGGGCTGTCGTGGTCATCGTTAGCGTGAAATTCATATATCTGGGCATTGATAGCGGTAATCTCGGCTTTAGCGGCCTCGTCCGTTTCGAAGGCACTAGCACCCGCTACATAGGCCGCGCTAATCCAGCGGGGGCGCTCGGCTTCTGGCACGGTAGTTAATACTTGCGTGTCGTCCGCGATTTGCTTTTGGATTGCATACAAGCACTTAGCTACATGTAATCCTACGTCACCACCAAAATTTGCACGGTAAACTTCGGCACCGCTCGCGGTTAGCAAGCGGCCAATGGCGTCACCAACAACCGTCTGATACAGGTGGCCGGTGTGTAATTCTTTAAATGCATTTGGGCACGAATATTCAAGCAGTACTTTCTGGTTTGCATTGATCTGAGGACAGGCTGTGATTACCGAACTAAGAAGCGCGGCATCCGTAAGGGTAAGATTGATAAATCCTGGTCCAGCTATTTGAACTTCAGCTAGTGTGTCAGCTTGCTCTACTGCTAATTTTGCCCTCAGCTCACTTGCTATCTCCCGGGGGGGTTTGCCGATCTGCTTTGTTAGCTGCAAGGCGACGTTAGTAGCGTAATCGCCGAATTTAGGCTCAGTTCTAGTTAACTCAACGGTTGAGTCAACGTCATACAGCTCAGTAATAATGGCAGCAATGGCCAGCTCTAACTGTTGTTTCATGGCTTTATCGTAACAGATTAGGCGAGATGGTAACAGATTAGGCGCGGTCGGCGGCGCGCTGCTCGGGGGTTTCATTTGGTCGCGAGTAATCGTCTTCTAGGCGCCAGGTGGTGCCGAGCTCTGGAGTTGATACTTCTACGACATCGCAATCCGTGACACCGATCAGTCGGTGTCGCTGACCAAGCTGGGTACTATAGCCCTGCCCTGGTTGCAGATGCGTCTGTACTAAAGTGCCGCTAGCGTCTTCCCAAATAACCGCTGCTTGGCCACTCATAACCAGCCAACTCTCCTGCTTTTCGTCGTGCAGCTGCAGGCTGAGTCGAGCGCCGGCGTTGATGTGAATAATTTTTCCCATATAAGGCGCGTCTTCGCGGACCCAGTGGAGTTCGTATCCCCATGGCTTTTCTATGCGACGAACGTAGCTATCGGTTGAGAAATTGCTGGTGTCATAGGTTGGTGCATCGGGATTCATAGCGGGCCTCCATAGTTGTATGCCTCTAGTATACCCGCTTCAACATTGGCAATTATGCTTATGTATATTAAACTTTAGACAGATACAATAAGACTTTGCGCTTTCATCAGCGCTAACGGGGGTAAAATGTTTGGGCACCAAAATAACGATCAAGATCAATCGAATAATGGCTACGGCCAGGTAAACGATACTCAGCCAACAAACCCTCCGGCGCCGGCGCCCCTCAACTTCAACCCTGCCCTACCTACGCCACCCCCACAAGACAGTCCCGCCGCACCGGCCACCGACACAAATACTACGTCTGAAGAACCGGTGACTTCTGCCCCGCCAGTTGATATGCTGGTGGCCAACGATGCTACAAATGACCTTTTAGACATCAAGCAGCGCGCCCTTAACGAATTATCGCCGCTCGTCGAGCACCTCGAGCAATCTCCAGAAGAAAAGTTTCGCACTACCATGATGATGATCCAGGCTACCGACAACCAAGCCTTAGTAAAAGATGCTTACGCAGCCGCTCAAGCTATTCCCGACGAAAAGATCAAAGCCCAAGCTCTGCTCGACATCGTTAACGAGATCAATTACTTTACGCAGCACCACCAGGCGTAAATTTAACCCTCAATAAAAAGACCCAGTCACATCCGACCGGGTCTTTTTGATTGCCTTAGGGGCGGTGTTACATCATGCCGCCCATAGCGCCGCTCATATCGGGAGCTGCACCTTTGGGTTCAGGAACGTCTACTACCAACGCGCCCATGGTCATGGCGGTACCGGCGATAGAAACAGCGTTCTGCAAAGCCTCTTTGGTGACGCGAGCTGGGTCGATGACACCAGCTGCCTTAAGGTCAACCAACTTGGTCGGCTCATTTACGTCGACGCCAAAACCGGGCTTACCAGCCTTGACTTGTGGTAGCCATTCGTCGGCATTCAGGCCGGCGTTGGTTAGCAGAATTCGGAATGGCTGCTCCATAGCGCGCTTGAGCAAGAATTTACCGCTGTTAACAGCGACGCCATCTTCGCCGACAATCAGCTTTTCGTCTTGGGTTATGTGGTCGGCCAGGTTGATGAGCGTTACGCCACCACCGGCAACAATACCTTCGTCCAAAGCAGCCTTAACGGCAGCGACGGCGTCGTCGACCCGGAATTTCTTCTCTTCAATTTCAGTTTCGGTGGCACCACCAACTTTAATGACGGCGACTTTACCGCTTAGGGCTGCGCGGCGCTTTTCTAAGTTCTCTTTGTCGTATGAGCTAGTCGACTGAGCTACTTGAACTTCAATCTGGGCTACACGCGCTTGGACTGCGGTTTCGTTACCATTACCTTCAATGATTGTCGTTTCGTCTTTAGTTACGATAACGCGGCGGGCCGTACCAACAACGTCGAGGCCGACGTTTTCAAAGGTCATGCCACGGTCTTCGGTAATGACTTCGGCCCCGGTTAGCACGGCGATGTCATTGAGGATATCTTTACGGCGGTCGCCAAAGGCTGGTGCTTTAATGGCGACGGTGTTGAAGACACCCTTCAGGCGGTTAAGCACCAGGGTGCCTAGCGGCTCACCTTCGATATCTTCGGCAATCAGCACTAAGTCCTTTTTACCAGACTGCGCCAGCTTTTCTAATAACGGCAAGAATTCTTGCAAACTAGAGATCTTCTTATCGGTAATGACGATGGCTGGCTTGTCATACACGGCTTCCATGCGGGAAGTGTCAGTAACCATGTACGGACTAACGAAGCCGCGGTCAAAGGTGAAGCCTTCGACAACTTCGGATTCGAGTAGTAGTCCCTGCCCGGCTTCGACGGTAACGACACCGTCTTTACCTACTTGGTCAATAACGTCGGCAATAAGTTCGCCAATGGCAGCGCCACCGGCGCTAATGGTAGCCACTTCGGCTACTCGGCTCTTTTTGCCCTGAATGTCTTCAGCGAGGGTTCCAAGTTCGGCAATAACGGCATGCGCAGCGGTTTCGAGACCTTTGCGGAGCAGCATTGGGTTGTGGCCGGCGGCAATAAGTTTGTTGGCTTCGCTCAGTAGGTGGTAGGTCAGCACCGTAACGGTCGTAGTGCCGTCACCGGCAACGTCGTTCATTTTGCTGGCAGCTTGTTTAATAAGTTCGGCACCGACTTTTTGACCAAGCGTTTCGTCATCAACATCGGCCAGCTCAACTCCCTTAGCGACAGTAACGCCATCGTGCGTAACGGTCGGGCTGCCATAGCTTTTGCTAATAACTACGTTGCGGCCTTTAGGGCCCATAGTTGTCTTTACGGCGTTATATAAAATTTCGGCTCCGGCGAGAACGCGCCGACGAGCGTCGTCATCATAAAATACTTTTTTAGCCATCGTGATTCCTTTCTAGTTAGTAATGTGTGCAGGGCTTATTTAACGGTTGCGAGGATATCTTCCTCTTTCACTAAGATGTATTCAGTACCGTCGACCTTGATGTCGGTGTTGCTATAGCTTTTGTATACAATGCGGTCGCCCACTTTGACTTGCTTGGCATCTTTACCGACGGCCACAACTTTGGCGGTCTTGGGCTTTTCGGCTGATTTTTCCGGCAGGTATAAGCCGCTAGCGGTTTTAGTTTCGGCTTCTTCGCCCTGAGCAACGATATAATCGCCCAAAGGCTGTAGTGGTGTACTCATAAAATTCCTCCTTTTAAGTAGCAGTTAGCACTTAGGCCTGGAGAGTGCTAACTATCAGCACTCATAATACCCAAGTGCCAAGAAGGCTGTCAAGAATTAACCAAGCTTGTTGCTTAAGTCGACAATATTCGATGCTGTAAAAACTTCTGATCGAAGTCGACCAGGCGTTTGGAAGTTAGGAATAATGCGCAGTTCGTACCCTTTAGTTTCTGCGTCCCGCTTAAACTCTTGTTTTGCCACAACAAACCCACAAGATACGGCAACGACCTGCCTGAGCTCTTCGTAATAGCGTAGGCTGGTAACGTCTACGCCTTGTTCTTGTCCAGAAATCATGAGCGACAGTTCGATTGGGTCTCGTCGGCCAGCACGCGCAGTGTAACGTGATGCAATATTGAATTGTTGATTGCGCCACGTTACTGGCATAACTGGCTGTTCACCTGAAGCAAAACCCATTTCACGTAAAATATCGCTATGAGTTGGTAAGGTTTGTGATCTGTAAAAAGAGCCTTGAAAATCTCCAGAATTGCCACTAACGGTAGCAGGACGTACCGACAAATTATGTAGCACACCTTTGCCCTGTCTAGAAAACGTGTTCCCAGGTGCTCCCACAGTTGCAAAACCCGCACGGGCCACGTAATTGATTGGTGATTCGAAGTGGATGTGAGGTTTTTTAGGAGCCATATTTAAAGCTAAGTAACGTATTATTAGTTAGGATAACACATTTATTAATGCTTGTAAATGAGTAGATGATATTTTGCCCCTCAGCTATACTATTGCCATATGTCGCCAATTATTAATGCACGCGTGCTCATGTCTGATGCAGCGCACTTCGACGATAGTGCGCCAATCAATCCCTATATGGACGGCGCTGTTGCGATCAACCGAGAGAAAGCTCAGCAGGAGCATGATTCTATTCGAGAAGCTTTATTGGCAGCCGGAGTTGAAGTTAAGCAAGTTCCCTCACCCGAGGATTGCCAAGACGGCGTCTACACCGCCAACTGGGCTCTCGTGCATGGGGAAATGGCTATCATGTCACGCCTACCAAATGCTCGTAAGGGCGAAGAAGCCTATGCACGTCAGGTGCTCACGGACTTAGGCAAGACTATTGTTACAGTGCCCAATGAGCTGCGCTTCAGTGGCCAGGGCGACGCCTTGCCCTGCGGCAAGTATTTGTTCTGCGGGAGCCAGTACCGCACCGACGGCGCGGTTCATCAATTTTTGGGTGACACGCTAGGCTTAAACGCTATTAGTCTGCAAACAGTGCCACAAATGGACGACAACGGCCAACCTATGACCAACGCCTCTAGCGGCTGGCCCGACAGCTTTTTCTACGATATTGACCTGGCCCTGGCAGTGCTCCGCCCCGACCTCATGGCGTGGTGTCCCAAAGCGTTTATGCCAGAGAGCCAGGAAAAGCTACGCAGCTTACCAATAGAAAAGATTGAGATTAGTTTAGAAGAAGCTACTCAAGCCTTCGCCTGCAATCTAGTCTCGACCGGAGAGACGGTCATAATGAGCGCTCACGCGCCGCAGTTCCAGGCCGCGGTAGAGTCATATGGCCTCAAAACTATTACTCCCGAAATCAGTGAGCTTGCCAAAGGCGGCGGCTACATTCGCTGCACTACTCTGACACTTAGTTAAGTTAGTAATATTCGCTGTTTGTTGTAATATTTATACATAATGACCTTCAAGAGTAACCCAGCCTGTCGACAATTTTGCGTAATAGATACGGTACCTTCTAAATGCTTGCTGTTCACAAAGCGTCTCGAGCTAGAGGCTCAAGTAAGGGCCAGCGGTGCAGCAACAGAAGCTGCCCAAATTCTAGACCCTAAAGCTTAATTTCTGCTTTTTAATGCTCGCTTAGTAGTTGCGATCTCGTCCCACGGGTTTTCACCGTTGGCTCGTTCGATAGTTTTTTCGTGGCCTTTACCTAGTAGAATAACGGTGTCGCCAGCTTGAGCACGGCCTATAGCAAAGTGAATTGCCTCAGTTCGGTCGTGTACTAAAAACAAATCTTTATCGCGCTGCTTGCCGGCCTTTTCGGCGCCTTCAGCTATTTGGTTCATGATACTGACACCATCAATATCACGGTCGTCTTCTTCAGTAATTATCACTTCGTCGCAGTAGCGGCCGGCTAGTTCGCCCTGCACTGCCCGCTTAGCCTCGTCGCGGCGGCCGGCGGAGCCGAACATGGCTATCAGCTTGCCCTTAACTACGGGTTTAAGGTCTTTGAAGAGCTTCTCGAAGCTATCGGGCGTGTGAGCAAAGTCGACAATAACATCAAAATTTTGGCCTTCGGTTATGCGGGTCATGCGTCCCTCTACGCCTGGTAAAGCGGCAATCCCCTGCTCTATTTGCGCCTTAGTAAGGCCCAGTTGTTGCCCTACACAGACGGCGGCTAAGGAGTTGTAGACATTAAAGCTGCCGGGGACGTTGCAGTGAACATGGTAACTGGTTTCTTGAATAGTTACATCGTAATCGACACCAGATGGCGCCAAAACAACGTTGGTTGCCCGGACGTCACCAGCTTCGACGCCGTACGTTAGCGGGTTCTGAATATCACTGGCAAACAAGCTGGCCGATGGGTCTTCAGCGTTAATAATACCTAGTCGCCTGCCCTGCTTATTTTTGTTGGCCAATTTGAAGAGTTTACGCTTCGCGTCACGGTAGCGTTCAAACGTCCGATGGTAATCGAGATGCTCGTGGGTAACGTTGGTCAAAACGGCAATACTATACGGCACGCCAAACACTCGGTTTTGGGCCAGGGCGTGGCTGGTGGTTTCCAGCACTAGCCACTCAACGCCCTGTGATTTCATCCATTTTAATCGCTGCATAAGCTCTGGGACGCTGACGTTGGTCATGTGGTGTATTTGGGGCTTAATATCGTCGCCGACACCATAGCCGACAGTGGTCATGAGGCCAACTTTAAAGCCGGCTTCGTGTAGCATTCGATGGATCATATAACTGGTAGAAGTTTTACCATTTGTGCCGGTAACCCCGATAACTTTCAGGCCTTTACCAGGAAAACCACTGATTGTATTGAACAATAACGACTCTACTAAATGGCCGTATGGCTCAACTGCCGGATAGAGCCCGGTTGGAATGAACTTTTTAACGTTAGATCGCATACTCATGCTCTCAAGTATACTGTATAGATATGAAAATATTGGGCATAGAAACCAGCTGTGACGAGACGGCCGCGGCCGTCGTTGAAGACGGTCAGCATTTACTGAGCAACGTCATTTTAAGTAGCATGGATTTGCACGTCCAGTACGGGGGTGTGGTGCCCGAAATTGCCGCTCGTAGCCACATCGAAGCCATCCTACCAGTTGTAAACGAAGCGCTGTCCGTTGCCAACTGCACCTGGGACGATATTGATGCCATTGCCGTCACCTATGGCGCGGGCTTAGGCGGTAGTTTACTAATTGGTGTTCTGACTGCCCGAACGCTCGCTATTTCACGTGAAAAACCGCTCTATGCCATTAATCATGTCGTGGGCCATGTGTATGCCAACTTCCTAACGTCTACTTCCCTATCAGGATTAACAATGCGTAATACGCAACCCAATTTCCCGATGCTCGCTATCATCGTATCTGGTGGCCACAGCCAATTGGCGCTGTTCCATGATCATTTTGACTACACCTTACTAGGGCAAACGCAAGACGATGCCATCGGTGAAGCCTTCGATAAGGTCGCTAAAATCCTCGGCTTGCCCTACCCTGGCGGCCCATCAGTCGCAGCAGCAGCCATAAATGGTGACCCATATGCCTATACTTTGCCCAAAGCAAAGGTCGGACGCTACGATTTTAGCTTTTCTGGCCTCAAAACAGCCGTTTTGCGGCTGGCTCAGGCCGAAATAGGGGAAAGTTACGACTTCCCTTCTTCGAAGCTGTCTGAGCGCCTCTCCGAAGCTCAGAAGAACAATATTGCTGCCAGTTTCCAGCGCATCGCTATAGAAACCATCGTCGATAAAGCCAAAGTGGCATATGAAGAGTTTGCACCGGCCAGTGTCGTCATAGCCGGCGGTGTCGCCGCCAGCGCCGAACTGCGCAAGCAATTAAGCGAG
>JACMNI010000045.1 GCA_014378615.1 Candidatus Saccharimonadota bacterium
ATGCCCGATGACGAATACGCACGTCGATTAAAGACGGCAGCCCGCATCTTAGCCAGTGGCATCGAAGACAGCAGCGAGCTCAAAATTATCATTAACGACGACCTGACTGACGCCGCCGAAGAGGTCCATGAGCTGGCCCAAAACGGCACCTTTAGCGACGAGCAGCAAGCCAAAGGTATAGCCTTGGCGCAACAATTATTGGCCGACACCAAAGCTGCCTTGGCGCAGCTACAGTAATTAGCACTCTTGACTCGCGAGTGCCAGCGGCGCTATACTAGCTCTAGTAGATTGGACTAGTATGACTATTCGCCAACAAAATATCTTAAACGCCATTGTAGAACAGTACGCCGAAGTCGCCAGCCCGGTCGGCTCTAGCTTGATGGCTAAATTGTTCGGGGTTTCGTCGGCCACAATTCGCGCCGAAATGGCCGAGCTCGAGCGCGGCGGCTATATTTGTCAGCCCCACACCAGCGCCGGCCGCGTACCAACCGACAAAGGCTACCGCCATTATGTTAACGTGGTAGCCGCTGAGGACCCGACCGAGCCGTCCGACCGCCGCGTCCAGAAAGTGCTGGCAGCGCGCGTAAAGGTTGGCGGCGTTCCGGAACGGACTATTCGCAATACCGTCGATACGCTCGTCGAGCTTACGCATAACTTAGGGTTAGCCACCATTGGCAACCAACTCTATATGAGTGGGCTTAGCAATCTGTTTGGCCAACCCGAATTTATTGACGGTACACAAGTAAAACAGGTGGCTCAGTTGCTTGATAACCTTGAGCCATGGCTGCGCGAAGCTGCTCCGAACGAGCCCCTAAGTGTGTACATTGGCGGCGAGAACCCGATTGGGCGCAGCGCCGGTTGTACGCTTATTATTAGTCGCTTCCGCAGCCCATTCTCGGACCGCAGTTACATCGGCACGCTCGGCCCAACCCGCCAGAGCTACCGCGACGTGATGACGCTGGTTGCCCGCGCCGGTCGCGAATTAGAAGAAGTATTGTATAGCTAAACAGGAGAATTTTGCATGACTAAAAAAGACGTACCACAGGAAAATGACGACGATCAGGCGACGCCTATTGAACCTATAGAAGTAACAGTCGCTGGTCCTGATGACGCGGCGACTCCTTTTGAAGACCAACTCCTGCAGCTAACCGATGCATTGCAACGCGAACGCGCCGACGCCTTAAACCTCCGTCGCCGCCACGAAGCCGAAATGAATAACCTGCGCACTCGCGTTAAATCGAGCATCATTCACGACTTGTTACCCGTTATAGACAACTTCGAGCGGGCCCTCAAGCATGTCCCCGCCGATTTAGAAGGCAATGATTATATTAAGGGCGTTCAGGGGGTCGTAAAACAATTCGAGACTACTCTCGGCGACATGGGTGTTGAGCGCATTAAAAGCGTTGGCGAAGCATTTGACCCACATTTTCATGAGGCCATCAGTATGGACGAGGGTGAGGGAACTGAGGAGATAGTTAGCGAAGAGTTACAGGCTGGATTTAAGATTGGTGATGACGTCATCCGTCACGCTATGGTGCGTGTTAAGCAACAATAAGTTTAGCAGACGATGACCCCGCCGCGCGCCTTTACAAATATAGCCATACTGTTATCGCCGTCATCGTTATGTCCATATGCCCATAACGATTTGTCACAATTTATTGTCCAACCACTGAAATTAACCCCTTAACAATTTACGGCTATGACAATAAAATGTGACAAATCGTTGCCAGCAATGTGCATGAACACGCGACACGGCGATGGCGCAATCATAACTGCATTAAGCAGGCCTCCACAATAAATAAAAGTAGAGAGAAATACAACAATTAGCAGTCTTGACATGTGAGTGCTAATTTTCTACTATGGTGGTAGTCAACCAGCCCGCTACGGGCACACAGTTTAACGAAAGGGTATACATATCATGGCAAAGATTATTGGAATCGACTTAGGAACTACTAACTCGGCAATGGCCGTTATGCAGTCGGGTAAACCCGAAATTATTGCTAACAGCGAAGGTGCTCGCACCACTCCATCGGTAGTGGCAGTTAACAAAAACAGTGAACGTTTGGTCGGCCAGGTGGCTCGCCGCCAGCAAGTTACCAACAGCAAAAACACCATTTACGAAGTGAAGCGTCTGATTGGCCGTAACTTTAATGATGCCGAAGTCCAACGCGACCTCAAGCTCATGGGCTATGAGATTATCAAGAGCGGCAACGGCGTTAAGGTAAAAATGGCCGATAAAGAATACAGCCCTGAAGAAGTCAGCGCGATGATTCTGGGCAAGCTGAAGAGCGACGCCGAAGCCTTTTTGGGCGACAAGGTTACTGAAGCCGTCATTACTGTACCAGCCTACTTTGACGACTCACAGCGCCAGGCTACTAAAGACGCTGGTAAGATCGCCGGATTAGAAGTTAAGCGCATCATTAACGAGCCAACTGCAGCCGCACTTGCTTACGGCCTCGATAAAGCCGAGAAGTCAGACGAAAAAATTGCCGTTTATGACCTTGGTGGTGGTACCTTTGACGTTTCCATCTTAGAACTTGGTGACGGCGTCTTCGAAGTAAAGAGCACCAACGGCGACACCCACCTCGGCGGTGCCGACTTTGACCGCGTAATTGTTAACTACTTTGCTGATGAATTCAAAAAAGAGCACGGCATTAGCATTAACGACGACAAAGCTGCCATGCAGCGTCTGCGCGACGAAGCCGAAAAGGCCAAGATTGAACTTTCGAGCGCCCAGGAAATCAACATCAACTTACCGTTCTTAACGGCCGACGCCGATGGCCCGAAGCACTTCGAACACAAGCTGACCCGCGCCAAACTTGAGAGCTTGGTTGGAGATCTTATTGCTAAGACCGCCGACCCTTGCGAAAAAGCCCTCAAAGATGCAGGTCTAAAAGCTAGTGACATCGACGCCGTGGTACTGGTTGGCGGTATGACCCGCATGCCGGCCGTGCAGGAAAAAGTCAAAGCCATCTTCGGTAAAGACCCAATGAAGGGTGTGAACCCGGATGAAGTCGTAGCCGTTGGCGCCGCCATCCAGGGTGGTGTGCTCCAAGGGGATGTGAAAGACGTCCTGCTGTTAGACGTTACGCCACTGAGCCTCGGTATCGAGACTATGGGTGGCGTCATGACCAAGCTCATCGAGCGTAACTCGACTATCCCGACCAGTAAATCCGAAGTCTTCTCGACCGCCGCCGACAACCAGCCCCAGGTAGAAATCCACGTTGGTCAGGGTGAGCGCGACATGATCGACGGCAATAAGAGCCTCGGCCGTTTTGTCCTCGATGGCATTCCGTCGGCGCCTCGTGGTGTTCCGCAAATTGAAGTGACCTTCAATATCGACGCCAACGGCATCCTCAACGTAACTGCCAAAGACAAGGGCACCGGCAAAGAGCAGAGCATTACTATTTCCGGTTCAGGAAACCTTAGTAAAGACGACGTGGAAAAGATGGCCAAAGAAGCCGAAAGCCACGCCGGCGAAGACAAGGCCCGCAAAGACGCCGTTGAAGCCCGTAACTTACTAGACAGCACCATCTACCAAGCCGAAAAGATGGCCAAAGATAGCAAAGACCAAATTTCCGAAGACGATATGAAGACGCTTAACGAAGCCGTTGAAGAGGCCAAGAAAACCGTTGCCAAAGAAGATGCCCTCAAAGACGAACTGGAAAAAGCCGCTAGCGAGCTGAATGACAAATTGATGCCAATTGGCGCCAAGATGTACGAGAAGCAAGCCAGTGAAGATGCCGCCAAAGAGGGCGAAGCTAAGACCGACGAGCCGGTTGAAGGCGAAGTCGTCGACGAAGCCGCAACTGACACTGACCCTAAAGAGTCTAAGTAAGCGGGCCGCCTCGTATGCGAACCTTCATAGACGGCGAAAATTTCCGACACCGCATAGTCGATGTTCTGTTAGAGGCCGGTTTAATCGGCACCAGCGAGCAGCCGTTTGAATTCGACATTCGGACGCTGATCGACGGTGCCGTCGGCCGCCCCGTGCAAGAAATAAACTACTATACATCTCATGTCCAACTACCGACGTTTGATATTCCCGACGAATTGCGCGAGCGCATTGAATCGATTAAACAAACCAGCCAGTACTGGACCGAAGGCTTAACCAGGCGCCAGGTCCAAGTAATCGAGGGCGGCATCCTAAAAGTCCACACCAGCGCCCGTTGCATGCATTGTCACAAGAGTACTCTAACGCTGCAAGAAAAGGGCGTCGACGTCCGACTGGCAACCGACATTGTATTAGCTGCAACGCTAGAAGAAATGGACGAGATTATTGTCGCTAGCTCCGATACCGACATGCTGCCAGCCCTCGACGTCGCTAAACGAGCCAACACCAAAATAATCTACCTACACTTTGAGGACGAGCTTAACCACGCCATCGCCGCCATGGCCGACGAAAGCATAGCCTACACTCGCCAACACATCATTGACTGCTTCAACAGTCAGAACGGATAACTGGTAAACTAGAAACATGGCTAAACGCGATTATTATGAATTATTAGGTCTAAGCAAAGGTGCTAGCGCCGATGAAATTAAGAAAGGCTTCCGCAAGGCGGCTATTGAACATCACCCCGACCGCGGCGGTGATGAAGCCAAGTTCAAAGAGATAAATGAGGCCTACGAAGTCTTAAAAGACCCGTCCAAAAAGCAGCGCTATGACCAATTTGGTCACGCCGGTGTCGGTGGCAACGGCGGTGGTGGCGGCGGTTATGGTGGCTTTGAAGGTTTTGGTGGCCAGGGCCAGAATGTTAACTTCGATTTTGGTGACCTTGGCCTTGGCGACATCTTTAGCAGCTTCTTTGGCGGTGGCCAGGGAGGTGGTGGTCACTCGCAGCGGCAGGCTCGCGGTCGCGATATGGAATCACGTATCGAAATAACTTTCGAAGAAGCTATTTTCGGTACCGAGTCGAAGCTGAACCTGCACATGGAAGATAGCTGTGAGCACTGTAAAGGTTCTACGGTTGAACCGGGGCACGAACTTAAAACCTGTGAAACCTGTAAAGGTTCTGGTCAGGTAGTGACAGTTTCGCGCACGATCTTCGGTAACATCCAACAGGCGGCCATCTGCCCAACCTGCCAAGGCCGAGGCAAAGTACCCGAAAAAGTTTGTAGTGTTTGCCGAGGCAAGGGCACTCAAGTGAAGAAGCAAGAAATCGCCCTTAAAATTCCGGCTGGAATAGATGACGGCGCAACAATTCGACTGCGCGAACACGGCGAAGCCATAGCTAATGGACCCAAGGGCGACCTCTACGTAAATATTCGTGTAAAGCCGCACAAGCAATTCACTCGCGAGGGCGACCTTATTCTGAGTAGCGAGCACATTAGCATGGTCGAAGCCGCCCTTGGTACAGAAATAGAAGTCGACACCGTTGACGGTCCAGTCCGCATGAAAATACCCGCCGGCACGCAAAGCGGCAGTGACTTTAAGCTAAGCAACCACGGCGTCCCGCACCTCAAAGGCTCAACCCGCGGCGCCCAGATCGTAACAATAATTGTCGATACGCCAACCAAGCTAAACAAGCAACAGCAGGAACTGCTAAAACAATACGCTGCCGCTAGCGGCAAAAAACCGTTTTGGGCCTAAGAAGTTTGTCGCCCTTTTGCGACCTTGTGTTCGTACATCGCTTTATCAGCTAGACCAATAACATCTTGAGATTGCATGCCTGATTTGTACTCAACTATTCCTATTGAGACTCCTAGGCCTAGTTGATCCATATCGTGTTCGACGGCATATTTATATATCTCATTAGTAATCTTTACTTTAACTGCAGCCATTCTCTCTTCGTTTGTTAGGTTCTTGCAAGCTCGCGGATGTAGATCGAGAATAAAACCAAATTCGTCACCAGAAAAGTGAGCAATAAAGTCATCAGCTCGCGAGTGATATGTAAGCTCCACAATACTGTCCTGTATAATTTGGCCCGCATCCTTAAGTACGCGATCACCGCTTACATGCCCATGCGTGTCATTGACCTTTTTAAATTTGTCGAGGTCAAGAAAAGCTACAGCTAACGGTTCGTCTTTTGCAATTCGTTCGTCAAGCTCCTTAAGGAAGGCCCGTTTGTTAGGTAAGCCAGAAACTTCATGAAAGAAGGCCAAGCTCTCCAAATCGTCCACGGTTTCAGCGTGAAGTGCAGCTACATCTTCTTGCTCGGAAATAAGCGAGTGATGACCAAGACGTAAGGCAGCTAGGTTATATGCAGTTTGATACACAGATTGTTCAATCACTGATGCGTCCACCCAAGGTTGTGTTGGGCCCAATGAGTCTCTTTCAGCTACACATGCCGGAATAATAGCAGCATCTAATTCCGGATCAAGAAATTCGTAGTCAGGCATATAAAATACATTATAGCATAAACATGATAAAAATACAATACTTGTAACAGAAGTGTTGCATTATTCCGCTTATGCCTGAATAATAGACGATAATGAACCACCAGCCGCTCGACCAAAAAGGCTTTATACCAATGATGCTCAGTATCCTAGCTGTGGTAGTGGCGGTAATCTACATTGTGTTTACGCGCGTCATGCATGCCCAGCAGTAATCTGGTTGGATAGCGTATAGACGATAATCGTCGGAGCTAGTACACTGCAACAATGAAATTAATCCTCGCAAACAATCAGTCAGATCAATTTAGAGATTTTTATGCTCAGGTTAGCGCAGATCATGACATTACCTTGGACTACACTGATTATGCCTCGCTATTGTTCCACCTTGATACTGACGCCGAAACGCCTATTAGCGTCTCTGTTACATCGAGCGGCCGCAATTTAACCGAGTACGACGGCATTTATATTAACGGGTATCTAAACACCTATGAAATGGCCGCGGCAATGGCGGTATGTGCTGAGGCTCTGGGTATTCCTTATGTGAATCACGAGTTATCAAACCCCGCTTCACTGTCTAAGCTCAGTATGTATGCCAAACTCGTGGCGGCCGGAGTGCGTTTACCAAATACGTATGCCGGGGCAGCAAAAGCAATCCTAACGGTAGAGGAATTTAGCTTTCCGGCCGTTTTAAAGCGGGCTGATGCCGACCGCGGGATCGATAATTTTAAAGTCTACAATCTGCAAGAGGTACAGGAAATATTATCTCGGCAATCACCACAGAGCCTGTGGGTTCTGCAGGCTTTCGTTCCGAACGATGGCTTTTACCTCGTAAGTTATTACTTAGAAGAGCCAGCCTTTTGTATCTTTCGTACACTTGAAGAGCGCCCTGACGGTGACGCCTCTAAGGCTCACATGTTCAAGCCCAAAGGCGGTACTAACGCCACATTGATAGATTTAAAAGACCTTCAGCCGGCCATAGAACGTGAAGCCAAGGCGGCGTTACTGGCAATGGATCGGCAGATTGGCAGCGTTGACTGTTTATACGATCCTGAGACTGACAAGGCCTACATTCTAGAGGTAAACTATAACCCACAGCTGGTGACTATTGAAACTTTCAAGGAAGTGCGCACGCTAGCGTTTGTAGAGGCCATGAAACGTGATTGGCATAAGCACTAGTAA
Organism: Candidatus Saccharimonadota bacterium; assembly: GCA_014378615.1. Classification (GTDB taxonomy): domain Bacteria; phylum Patescibacteriota; class Saccharimonadia; order Saccharimonadales; family UBA4665; genus UBA4729. Next base: position 7,513 of record JACMNI010000045.1, read on the forward strand.
AATTATAGTAAGCATGGTATAATAATTTTCTATGCCGCAATTAGATACCCTTGGTCGAACCGAAGAAATTCAGCTGCCTGAAATAGATATTCAGGGCACCCATGCGCGGGTAGATACGGGCGCTAAAACGTCGGCCATTTGGGTATCGCAAGCCGATGTAAGTAAAGGCGGCTTAGACGTTGTATTCTATGGACCCGGCTCACCACTCTACAGCGGCAAAACCGTGCATTTCGAGCAATTTGGAACCACCATCGTAGCTAGTTCGAACGGCATGGCCCAGCAACGGTATAAAATTCGCTTGCTTATTGTTGTTGGGGGTCGTAAGATACGAGCTTGGTTTACGCTCGCCGACCGCTCCACGCAAGTCTACCCGGTACTTATCGGCCGTAATGTTTTAAGAAGTAAATTTGTAGTCGACGTTACTAAATATTCTACAGCTCTTGAGACTAAAGAAAAGGAACGGACCGCTGCGCTTAAGAAGGAATTATCATCATGAATATAGTTATTTTATCTAAAGGTCCGGGCAACTACTCCACGAAGCGCCTGAAACAAGAAGCTTTAGCGCGTGGTCACGAAGTACGCGTTATTAATTATGCGAAATGTTATGTAACCCTCGAAGCTGGTAATCCAGCCATTCACTACAAGGGTGAAGAAGTCCGTGATGTCGACGTTATTATCCCACGTATAGCATCTAACATGACCAAATACGGGTCAGCCATGGTGCGGCAATTCGAAATGCAGAACGTCTTTTCTACCACCAGCTCCATTGCCATTGTTCGCTCGCGTGATAAATTGCGCAGTATGCAGCTATTAGCCAAGTCGGGTGTTGGCATTCCAAAAACTGTCTTTGCTCGTGAAACCGCTGATTTCGAAGGCGTCTTAGAGCAGGTTGGTGGCGCGCCCGTCATCATAAAAGTGGCTCGTGGCACCCACGGCAACGGCGTTGTATTGGCCGAAACTCGCAAAGCTGCCCTGGCGGTAATGCAGGCCTTCTACGTTGAAGGAGTGAACTTTCTGGTACAGGAATTCATTCAGGAAAGTGCCGGTGTTGATATTAGAGCATTCGTAGTGAACGGCAAAGTTATTGCCAGCATGCTACGCCAGAGCCTTGACGACGACTTCCGTTCTAACCTCCACCAAGGAGGTGAGGGCATACCCGTGAAATTAACTGAAGAGGAACGTAAGATCGCCCAGAAAGCCGCTAAAGCCATGGGTCTCCCAATTTGTGGCGTCGATATGATGCGTTCAGCTCGCGGCCCATTGGTACTTGAAGTTAACTCCAGCCCTGGGTTTGGTATTGAAAAAGTTACCAAACACGACGTGGCAGGCAAAATCTTAGATTACATAGAACAAAACGCCAAAGCCCGTCGCAAAAAAGACAAAGTCGGTGCATAAAAGCGCTACCACCGTCTGCCTTCGTGTCTATAC
>JACMNI010000046.1 GCA_014378615.1 Candidatus Saccharimonadota bacterium
AACTTTCTGGCCGAAATTTTTACTATTGTTATAAAAACGGATACTCTTCATAGAGCTAATTGTTGCAGCCGCACTCTTATTTTCAGTAGGGACAGCTTTGATATGACCCCGGCTGCTTGCATGTGTACCATCAAGGTATTTAACAAACCTGGCATGATCCTGAGCGGTCGGATGAAGATCTACTCTAATCCCATGAACGAGTTCCATATATCTAAAAATGCGCAGCTGTGGTCCAATGCCGCCTTGGCTATGCCGGAAACTCTGAAAAAGTAATTCTTGTGGGGTCATTCTCATGATCTTGCCAATCAGTTTAGATGGAATGCTTACTAGGGGCTCTCAGTAAGCGCCCGTGCCGCATTAGCGTTTATGACGCTTTGAGAAAGTTCTTGGTCCACAGGAGAAACGGTTATCGTCGTGTACTCAGGAAGCCGATATCTTAATCCTGGCGATCTACTATTAGCAAAAAAGTGGTCATTGACGTCTACTGTGTAACCCTGGGGACTATACTCTCCGGCTATTAAGCTTCCCAAGCGTCTATCGCAGGTGTGCACGTGTACCCCGAGTTGTAGAATATCATCTCTGATTACGGTGTACTCTGCACGACGTATCTCTTTTTCTCGTGCTAGGTATTTCTGTAAGAGAGTCTTGTCACGGTCGGGAATAACGCCCTCTTTTTGAATCCGCCATAATCTCTTATTGATTTCGGGGAGGACTCGACCAGTTACCCAGCCTTCCCATTTGGGATCGTCATAATTTCTAAACACGGGTTCAAGGCGCTGTTGAGCGCTAAACAATTCTATAGAGGGGGGTGCAGCTTCACGTTTACTTCTTCCAAACATATAATATAGTATACTATAAAATAGGAAATAAAACAATAAGATAGTACTGAATGTATTTACAAGTCTTATCTTATACTACTAATGCTTGCACAATTCATTGCCACTATCTATAGTTGCGGGTAATTAAGGGGTACGACTATGCCAAGTAATGAAGTCAATATTGCACTAGGCGACGAGATGTCGATGTTTTTTTACGAGGCTTCTAAGCTAACTAGAGATAATCGGCCCGACTCCCTTGATTTGTCTCTTGATTCGTTCGAAGGTACCGCCCTTATTGCCGGGTCATACTTTGCAAAACACATTGGCCAGCTCTCGTTAGGGCACGAGCTTGACGGCATTGGCACTAAACCAGAAATATCGGAACGCCTTAATGAGCACTTTGGCTCGGCTTTTGACTTGTTTGCCATGGTGGGTGACGATGTTTGTACTCGCGGCGGTGACCTCATAAGCATCGATACCGTATTAGATGTACGTGAACTAAATGATAAGAACGAAGATATTATTAAAGGAATGCACCAGCTAGCTGAAGGAATGGTTGCAGCCGCGCGAGCTTCCGGCGTAGTGGTAATGACTGGTGAAATTGCCGAACTAGGCGCGCGCGTGCAAGGCTACGGTGACTTTAACTACAGCTGGAGCGGCGTTGGTTTTTATGCGCTACATCAAGACCGTAAACTCACGGGAAAAGAACTGGCAGCTGGTCAGCAACTAGTTGGATTTGCGGAGCCCGGCTTTAGGTCTAACGGGATCACTGATGTACGTAATGCAATGTTAGAACATTATGGACCAGACTGGCATCTCCAAGTGGAGCCAGCTCTGGGCGATCTAGCCTTAGGCAGACTTATGCAAACCCCAGCTACTATATATGCCGGCCTCATGAGAGATATTCATGGCGGTTTTGATACAGACGTAGTGGCCAAGGCCAAGGTTACCGCCGTTGCTCATATTACCGGCGGCGGTCAGCCGAGCAAAATAGGACGGATGCTGAAGCGTTCGCCCGGCCTAGGCGTCACCATCGATAATCCTATAGCACCGCCAGCCGCAATGTTGCACGTGCAAACGCTCAGGGGTTTCGACGACAAAAAAGCTTACGGAAAGTGGCACATGGGCCCAGGCATGGTTGTGGCCACGCCCGATGCTCAAAAAGTGATTACCGAAGCCGGCCGACACGGTATAGCCGCGCAAGTCATAGGAGAAGTTACCGACGAACCCGGCATACGCATCAAAAACCGTGGCGCTCAACAACTAGAAGAATGGCTTACTTTTTAGAAGTGACCCGGGTCACAGCTAAATGAAACAGTAGTCAGTACTATTGGTAGTAGGAGGACATTACTATGCAAAAGGAATCAATTTTATACGGCGTCATAGGGCTTCTCTTGGGCGTCGTGGTCACTGGATTCACGGCGGCTTACGCGGTCAACGACAACCATCCCGGTATGATGCGCTCGATGGGGATGCACACCAGTACTACCAGCCAAGGCATGATGGATGACGAAGACATGTCTATGGGTAATATGACGACTTCGCTTAGGAGTAAAACTGGCGATGACTTCGACAAATCCTTTATGAGCCAAATGATTATTCACCATCAGGGTGCTATACAAATGGCAAACCTCGCGAAGCAGAATGCCAAGCATGACGAGATTAAAAACCTCGCCGCAGACATCGTGAAGGCCCAGACTAACAAGATTAATGACATGAAATCATGGCAGACGCAGTGGAATTACGGTGCAACAGCTGACTCGAACACCCACGACATGAATATGATGGGCCATTAAGCAGTAGTCAGAGCGCCCGTCGCTATAATTGCCCGCCTGAGTGAGGAGGACTATAGTAGTGCGAAGGAGTAGCCTATGAACACTGCAGTCGACGCCAAAATTAAGCAAAACTTTTCCAAATACCCAAGCCGCTCATACGAGAAAGGGCAGATACTAGTTTTTGCCGATGAAAGTCCTGACCATATCTTCTATTTAATTAAGGGGAAGGTACGTAAATATGACGTATCATACCGAGGTGACGAAGTGATAGTAAACATCTTCCAACCACCAAGTTTCTTTCCTATGTCGTGGGCGATTAATCGTACCAAAAATAGATATTTTTATAAAACCGAAGAGGCCACCGAGCTCCATGTGGTTCCCGTTGACGACGCACTGCAATTTATACAATCGAACCCGGATATAATGCTCGATTTGCTTAGCCGCATCTACACAGGAATGGACGGACTGCTTGGTAGAGTTGTACATTTGATGTCTGGTAGCGCCAAGAGCAGATTAATATACGAGCTAGTTATTGAATGCCGACGATCTGGCCAGAAACACAAAAATGGAACCTATACACTGGGGACTAACGAAGGCGACATTGCTGCGCGTTCCGGACTATCGCGCGAAACGGTGAGTCGAGAGATGCAGCAAATTATGGAGCAGGGCGCCGTTAGTGTTGAGCACGGCGGTATACTTGTGAAAGATCTTGCCCTGTTAGAGAAATTGCACGGCTCAGTTATTTAAGACGTACTCGTCTCTTAAATCAAACGACTCAAGTGTTTCGAATAACTCAGCGTAATCGCCCGAGTCGGGTCGCGCGTATACAGCCATACGAATCTGCACTGGATCAATAGCGAAGGCAACATACTCGCCAGCCACCAATTTCATAATTGGGGGAATACCTCCGTCACTCGTTTTCATACTGGCCCGAAGCGTCCTTTCAGCGACTTCATTTATATCGTAGTTATCAGTTATTTCAGTGGCTTCGCCAGTTATTTGCGCGGTCGCTTGGGTTTGCTGTTCGAAAACAGTCAGCATAACATGATTATTATGTTTAAGATTATCGTATTTCCGAGTGCCAGCCTTTGTTAAAAAAGTAATCAGAAACTTCTTATCGACACTATAATACACAACGACACCGTGCGGGTCACCATCGGCATTGACGGACGACAACACGCCGATCGGCGTCTGGTGCAGAAAGTCATAGATTCGTTGCTTTCTATCTGAAAGTTTCTCCTCATTGGCGTGTAATAAAGTAGATAAAGTTTGGTGCATAGCTAGTTCTCCTCGTAACTCTCAGTGTGCGCCGAGCCGGCTCTAGATACTTTGTTTCGTATCACCTGTTGACTGTGATCTGAGTCAAAGTACCAAATTACCAGACATGGTTGAATGGATACAGGAGGACTCATATGCTACGACTCGCAAAATTCAAACAAACAAAAGCGCCGGCGGTAAAGCAAAGCCAAATGATGCTTGAGTCCAACTTGAAAGCCCTTGGGGCAGTTGCCTACGATCTATTGCTGCCTGAAACGCAAGCCTTACCCCACCTAATTCATGGTGACGAACAGATACTAGGCATCGTTTACGGTAAATATAAAATGCACATCAATGCCCAAAAGGGGCGGGGCGCACTAGTGGCTACCAATCACAGAATCCTACTAGTCGATAAAAAACCATTATTCGAAAAGGTTGACGAGCTGGCGTACCGGGTTGTTAGCGGCGTAACGTACGTTAGTGTTGGTCTTACCGGCACGGTTACTCTCCACACTCGTATGGGTGATATCAGTGTGCGCACTTTTAATCATGACTGCGCCAATACCTTCGTAAAAGCTGTAGAGACATCTATTTTTGAAAACCCACTAAGGGAGGCTGGCTACGATAACGCCTAAATTAGCCAGGCAGCTTTAACAAGGGTTATTTGCAGAATATTACCTTTAGTTGTCATACAGGTATATACTTCGGATACAACTTAAGGAGGTACGCATTATGGCAGATTACTCTATTACGGACACTAATGCAGGGTTCGTTCCTCGATTCTACAAACGCATCGCCTTAGCGGTCTTGGCGGTTTCTTTAGCCGTGGTTGCTGTAACGGTATCGCACGCAAGTGCCGTAACCGCACCCAACACTCGGTTCGATTTTACTCAAGCAGAACTGAATACTAACTGGGGGCCAGAAAGAATCGCTCCTTCTGGTGGCTTCTCGTCCGTATCCGCGTTTTATCGTAATAACGTCGTCAAAATAAATATCAATAGTGCTAATGCGTCTACCTCAGCGTCAATCGAACATCCTTATTATTGGACTGAAGGGATTAAGACGAAACAAGGACCAGCAGATAATTTCAGCGTTCCTGGCAACTTCGGCACATCCGTATCAGTTGACTTGTTCCTCGATAAGGATTGGGAAGACACTGCCGTGCGAGCCGGACTTTGGTCAGTAGGCGATAACAATGCCGGCGGTACGAATGCAGCTAATTACCCTTTTGGAATAATTGAATTCGCACATGTCAGTGGTTACGAAGGTTTCCGATACTACGGTTCGAATGGCTGGGCACAAGTACGTGGCTTCCACGGATATGATAAGTGGGCGACACTAACCGTTAGCCTGGACTCAGTTGCTCATAAATACAACCTCTCAGTCAATGGCGATGTAGTTGCCACTACTGACGCTCCTGATGCAAGTGAATACTTATACAGCGTTATCTTGAACCAGCGTAACTTTGGAAACGATCCCCAAACTGGCCTGAACGAGGACAGCTATTCAGCTCACTGGCATGGTGGTGTCGTAGCTACAGCTTCACCAAAATCTAAAGATGATTGTGTTAAAGATGGCTGGAAAGCTTACGGCAGCACATTTAAAAATCAAGGACAATGCGTAAGCTCATTAGTTCGAAACTCAAACAGCAAACAATAAACCAAAACTAATATGTAACAAAAAAGCCCGGCATCTGCCGGGCTTTTTGTTTTCAAGATTAGGTACAGTTAAGGGCTGCTACAATAAGAACCATGCAAAACAGACGAGTTGCGGTGCGCGCAATCATACTTAAAGATGGAAAGTTGCTCTGCGTTAGGCTCAAAAAGTATCCTGGCAAAGCTACTGACGATGGTCAAGATTATTGGTGTGACTGGTGGCCAACACCTACCATAAGTAATAAACTGCTGTTAGTTATCTTATGTACATTTTTGGCTAGATCAGCAATACTTTACCCACATTAAGCAAAGGAGAACAATATGTGTTTACAGTGTGGATGTGGCTTACCGTATGACGATATGGGCGAACCCGACAAGAATATTACAGTTGCAGATATAAAGAAATCAGTCCAATCTGAAGCTGCTAAGGGCATGACTACCGATGAAGCCATCGCCAGTATTGTTAAAACCTGGGAGAAAGTAAACGACGAAGACAAGCAGTTTAAAGCGGCCTAGGCTTCGGCCGCGCTAGCTGGTAAAGCCGCTAACAATGCGTTGCACCATCCAGAACAAGGCGATGGTAGCAATAATGACGGCAATTATTTTAATGCACAACGGATAGTATTTTTTGTTGCGGAAGGCATATATAAAGGGCAAGGCTGCGGCTACCATAATGAGCTGGCCTATTTCTATGCCAATGTTAAACGATACCAATGATGCCAAAAACTTATCTTGGGGTATCTGGATTTCTTGTAGCAAACCGGCAAACCCAAGCCCGTGAAATAAGCCAAAGAAAAATAC
>JACMNI010000047.1 GCA_014378615.1 Candidatus Saccharimonadota bacterium
AATAATCAGACGAAGGAGGCCATCATGGCAGGAACAGCAAAGGGCGGACGTTTAGCCGCACAGCAGAACAAGAAGAAATACGGTAGCGACTTTTACTCAAAGATCGGCCGCAAGGGCGGACAGATGGGTCACACAGGCGGTTTTGCCGCCGGTGAAGAGGGTCGCAAGCGCGCATCTGAATTTGGCGCCGTTGGCGGATCTAAATCGCGTCGTAGCTAATTCGCTAGGCATAGTCTAGGCGGTAAGACCGGCTCCTTTCGAGCCGGTCTTTTGCTGCACATGTTTTGGCCCATATATCTTTTAAGGCATAATTTATGTCTTTAAAGATATATCGGCGTTTTCGTTATAGGAGAAGTACAGGGTTTAGAGGGTCAAAAACCGCCCGGGTATACCCCTAGCCATAAGGGTTATAGAATGTAAGCACAAGGTTATTGACTTATAAACAATAGCGTGATATGATTAGTCTAATTTCGAGTAGAAATTGAGGGTTTCCCCGGTTACGGGGAGGCCCTTTTTCTATCTTGAGAGGTGGAACAATTAATCATAAGGGAGTCCTCACAATGGCTGGAACTAAAGCAGGCGGCCAAGCCGCTGCAGCAACTAACAAGCAGAAGTACGGTAGCGATTTTTATTCTAAGATCGGTGCTAAGGGCGGTAAGCTCGGTAAGACCGGTGGCTTTTACGCTAACCGTGAATTAGCTCGCGCCGCTGGCGCTCGTGGTGGTCGCGTTAGCCGCCGCACCAAAAAAGCTGAAAACTAAACCTCTTCAAGCTTGGTAATTAGCCTGTTCCGCCTAGCGGGGCAGGCTTTTTTACTGCTACAATGCAATCATAAACGTTATGCAGTCGACTGAAACTATCAATTACCAACCGTTAGGAAAGCTAAAAGCACCGGCGGCGCCAGAAGGTTATATAGCACTGGCGGCCGCTGCAGCATTATTCCTTTGCATAATATTATCGGTCATGATCCCGGATTTGAGCGCCCTGAGCGTCCTGGCTTTGCCTCTAAGCATTGGCATAATCATTGGCGGCACGGTCTATGTATACAACAAGAATAAATCTGTCGGAAGCAATAACGCACGGGCGCTGGCGCAGTTCGCATCAGCCAATAATTTTAAGTACGTTTCAAGGAAGGACCTAAAAGGTTTTAGGAGCGGAACGTTGTTTGAACACGGCCATTCTAAACGCTTTAGAAATATCATGAGTGGCACTTATCAGGAACTCCCGTTTGAGCTCAGTAATTATGAGTATATGGTCGGTAACGGTAATGACCAGCAGTTGTACCTAGCCCGGGTCATGGAATTTACGTTACCGCGATCGATGCCACACATGGTCATCGACTCACTCATCGAACAAGATGACTACCATCGCTCGACACTTCCAATCGAGTTCGATAGTTCACAACGTATCGCGCTGGAAGGGGACTTCTCACGGTATTTCCACTTGTACGCGCCGGATACCTATGGCGTGACGGCGTTGACGATTCTAGCGCCCGACGCCATGATGACACTTCTTAAGAGCGCAGCACTTTGTGACATGGAAATCAAAGACAACAAGTTGTATTTCTACTGGCCTGGTAAAGCCGATACTATCGAAGAGTATAAGACTGTGTTTGACACTTCGGCAGCGGTATTAAGCGAGATTAGTGAGAAGCTTACCCGGTCGGATATCTTTGCAACGCCAAACCAGGCCGTCATCCACAGTCAGCCGGGGCAGGGAGTCGGTCTTAAGAAAAGTTTCTATGCAAAGTACGGTACGCATTTTATAGTCGCTGGCATTGTGCTGATTTGGTTCGTGCCGTCCCTTATCTTTGGCGACAGTCGGAATTTCCAACTTGTCTGGAGCTTTTGGATATTCGTACCTTTTATTATATACGGCCTCAAGGCGCGCAAAAGCAAAGCCCTTAGGAGATCCTTAGCAGAACGTTATCAGCGGTAGCGGGAGCGGAAGACAGCCGGTTGTTTGATATTTTTGGTAGACCGATAGGCCCGGCAAAAACGTGATGGCGTGACCCGCCAAGTCGTATGACAGTTAAAACAGCGGTAGTGTACGAAGTCGTTCTGTTGCAGGCATTTGGTTCTGCAGGTCGGGCAGATACTGCGCTTGTAGAGCCAGTCGCGGTAGGTGTCGACGCAATCCTGTATATGATCTTCGTCTATCACTACTTCTAGCGTCTCAGCCACTTCCTTAGCTTTTTCCCAAGCCGCCACCTCTAAGCGGATCAGTTGGAAGTCGGCCTGGTAGGAATTGTGATCGAGCAGGGCATGGCCCGTTTCATGTAATAACGACCAAACTGCGGCCTCACCGGTGGCGTCGGTTTTATAGTTGATCTCTTTGGCTTCTGGCGACCAACAAAACTGTGACCCCGGCTTAAAGCTAAGCCCAGGGTAAGAAAGGCGAAGTTGGCTAAGAGTGCTTTCCATAGATGCTCTTAGCTAAATCAAAACAGCCGTAAACGACGGCCTCTTCTGGGCGTTGCGCCGGTGCTAATTTAGGAATGGTTACGACTGGCACGACACGCTTATCTAGTTCGGACTGAAGGAGAGGCGCATAGCGGTCGAAATACGTACCAATACTGCCACCAATGATAATTAATTCGGGCTGATAGACAGCAATAAGCTCGAAAAACCCTAAAGATAAGTTGCGAACTATATGGCGCCAATCGGCCTCATCATGAATGTCAGCGGCCTTCTTACCGAAATGCTCATAAATGGCACGTCCACTAGCGAAAGTCTCCCATTTAACGAGGCGACCTCTGTGAGGTAGCATTATATGGCCACCTTCGCCATTTATAGTTCCTTCATCTAATTTACCCTTATAAACGAACCCCGTTCCAATACCTGTGCTTATGGTTACGTATAAGACTCTGTCGACATTCTTGTGTAGTAGGGCTTCCGATAAACCAGCTAAATTAGCATCATTTTCGACTATAACGGGGCATTTAAGTAACTTCTCGCAATCAGCTTGTAATGGTGTTCTAAGCCAGCGTAAATTTCCAAATTCCAGTGCTATACCGTGCTTACGATCTATGCGTCCGGGAGCGGCGACGCCACCAGCGACGAAATCTTTGTGCTCTAAGTGATGCACGGTATGGGCTAGCTCTAGCAAGAAGTTTGAGTATTTTTTAGGGGTAGGGAACTTAACCGACTCGACAATTTTGCCCTCGTTTGTCAGGACCGCAACTAAGGTCTTCGTCCCGCCAATATCTATCCCCACGTACATACCCCCAATAATACACTGAGAAGAGCTGGGCCGCCAACAGAAAGCCGGGCTGGAGTTTTGCTATTTGCTACCGAGGGGGCGTTTCACGCCGGCTCGCCTTTGGCTCGTCGGGTTGCACTAAGCTTTACCCCCTCGATAACAAACACCAAAACTCCCTAACGCCCGCCTTTCCTGACAGGCCAAGTGATGGCTTACGCGGCTGGCTGTTCAATTATTCGATAGGGGGTCAGGCTTAGTGCAGCCGGACTGGGCCATAGCCCAGCCCGCGCGGGAACGCCCCCTAGCGTGTAATTGAATAGCAAGCTATAGGGGAGGGCGTCCGCTTGCCTATCAGGGGCGCATCAGATATACTTGATAGCAATCTTGGAAACAATATAATATGGGTGGCTCTAGGGTCCACCCATTGACTAGCACGTCAGTATTAATTGCCACAGGAAAATACACTACAAGGAGGCATGAGGAACATGTCAAAAGAACTTACAATGGATGAGCTGCTAGCCGGCTCAGAGATTACAGCGCTCACCGTCGGTGACGTTATTGAAGGGGTTATTACCTCGGTCCGAAAGAATGAAGTATGGGTTGACCTAGGTGCCCGCGGTGTTGGCGTGGTTATGCGCCGCGAGATCGGCCACGGCCAAGCTTTGGACGAAGGTTCGAGCATCACGGTCAGCGTTATTGACCCGGAAATGGAAGAGGGCCACGCCTTACTGTCTATGAAGCGCGCCGTCAAAGATCGCGGTTGGGACGAAGTCCAACGCTTATTTGACGCCCAGGAAATTGTTGAAATTAGCCCATATGACGCCAACCGTGGCGGTCTATTGGTTGAACTCGAAGGTATCCGCGGCTTCTTACCAGTTTCACAACTTGCCGCCGGCCACTACCCACGGGTATCTGGTGCCGACAAGGACGAAATTCTTCAGAAGCTCAACGCCTTAACCAGCGAAACTCTACGCGTTCGCATCTTAGATGTCTCACGCAAGGACAACAAGCTTATCTTCTCCGAGAAGGAAGCTGTTAAAGACGATATGCAGGCTCGCTTTGCCGAACTCACCGTTGGTGACGTTGTCGAAGGTATGGTTACCGGCGTAATCGACTTTGGTGCCTTTGTTAACGTTGATGGTATCGAAGGTTTGATCCACATTTCCGAGATTTCTTGGGAACGCGTCGACAACCCTCGTAACTACGTCAAGGTTGGCGACAAGCTCAAGGCTAAGATCATTGCTATCGACAAAGACCGCTTGAGCCTTAGCTTAAAGCAGATGAGTGAAGACCCATGGTTGTCTGAAGTTAAGTCCTTCAAAAAGGGCGACGTGGTTGAGGGTAAAGTTACCCGCATCACGCCATTCGGCGCCTTTGTGCAGCTCAGCGCTAGCGTTGAAGCCCTCGTCCACGTTTCAGAAATGAGCGACGACGAAACCGTTGATCCAGAACAATTGTTCCAGCTCAACGAAAAGAAGCAGTTTAAAGTGCTCGACATCGACACCGACAACCGCAAAATTGCGCTCAGTCTAAAAGACGCAAAATAAGACCGCTCTAGCGGCCAGAAAGTATCGACGGATCCATCATGGCAGAAGCAACCACACCGGAAGCAGACATTACGACAATTGAAATTGAAGACATGATTACCGTCGGTACTCTGGCCGAGCGGCTCACTATCCCCGTATCTCGCCTTATTGGTGAACTTATGAAGAACGGCGTCATGGCGACCGTTAACGAGCGTATCGATTTTGATACCGCCGAAATTATTGTTGAAGAATTAAAACTTGGCGTAGCCATTACGCGTAAGGTTGTTAAAGAGTCTGACGTACCAACTCGCGTTAAGGCTGCCAACAGCGACCACGCGACGTCACGACCACCGGTAGTTGCGGTTATGGGTCACGTCGATCATGGCAAAACCAGCTTGCTTGACGCCATTCGTGGCGCTAGCGTCGCCAAAGGCGAAGCCGGTGGCATTACTCAGCACATTAGCGCCTACCAGGTTGCTCACAACGACCGTTTAATCACATTCCTTGATACTCCCGGCCACGAAGCCTTTGCTGCCATTCGGGCCCACGGTGCGCTCCTAACCGACATCGTTATTATTGTCGTTGCCGCCGATGACGGCATCAAGCCGCAAACCATCGAAGCCATTCGCTTTGCCCGCAAAGCCGGCGTGAAAATCATTGTGGCCGCCAACAAGATCGACAAAGAGGGTGCCGATATTAACATTCTCTACAGCCAGCTCAGCGAACAGGGTCTGATGTGGGACGGCTGGAAGGGTGGCGATACTCCCGTGCTTCCAGTGTCGGCCAAAACCGGGCAGGGCATTCCCGAACTCTTAGATATGTTATTACTCGTTACCGATGTAGAAGAATTAAAAGCTGACACCGACGTGCCAGCCCGCGGCCTGATTATTGAAGCCCACGTCGAGCAGGGTCGCGGCCCAGTCGCCCACGCCCTTATCGAAGCTGGCGTTCTAAAGCCGGGCGCCTTTATTGTCGCCGGTTCCAGCTACGCCAAGGTCCGTAACCTAGAGACCACCGACTTTAAGGCACTTAAAGAGGCCGGTCCATCGACACCCGTCGCTATTACCGGTTTTAAAACCCTACCAGAATTTGGTGACGACTTTACCGTTGTGGCTAATGAAAAACTGGCCCGCGCCGCCAGTACCACCAGCGCCAACGAAAAGAACGCCAGCGGCAGCCGCATGGATATCGGTTCCAGCGAGCTGATCCGCCTTATTAACCGTAATAACGAAGTCCAAGAACTCAACATTATCGTTAAAGCCGACGTGCAGGGTTCACTAACGTCGGTTATCGACAGCCTAAAGGCTCTGGACACGGGCGAAGTTGCCGTCCGTATCGTGGCTTCCGGTGTTGGTGCCATCTCTGAAAATGACCTTCATTTGGCTCACTCTAGCCACGCTATTATCTACGGTTTCAACGTCGAATTATCTACCAGCTCGCGTCAACAAGCTGCCCGCGATAAAGTCTCAGTTCGTCTCTATAAAATCATCTACGAACTCATAGACGACGTTAAAAATGGCTTGTCAGACCTATTAAGTCCAGAAATTATCGAGACCGAAGTTGGACGATTAGTCGTCCGTGGTATCTTCAACACTACTAAGTCAGCCGTGATCTGCGGCGGCGAAGTTACTAAAGGTAAATTGGTTGCACCGGCAATGGCCCGCGTTGTCCGTGGCAAAGAACTATTAGGTGAAGTTGAGATTACCGGCCTTAAACGCGGTCCTTCCGAAACCAAAGAAGTCTTTGAAGGCGAAATGTGTGGACTAAGCTTCAATACCGCTAAGCGCCTTGACCTTGCCGAAGGCGACCACATTGAACTCTTCACCCGCGAAGCCAAACAACGCACGCTTTAAACGTCACAGTTTCACCAGTGCTACCAGTAGCGCCACCGGCGGGCAAGATGCTACAATATCGTTAGACAGGAACCTCATATGCTCAAGATAGATAATAACTTACTCCAGGACATCGGGCTCGCGGCTCTACCTGATTCCGAAAAAAACAGCCTCCTCAAGCACATTTACGAAACCCTAGAAATGCGCGTCGGTATGCGCTTAGCCGATCAGATGAGTAACGAACAACTCGACGAATTTGAGCGCTATTTCGAAGCCAAAGACGACGCTGGCGCCTTCGCCTGGCTCGAAAGCAATTTCCCTAATTATAAAGACATCGTCCAAGAAGAATTTGATAAGCTCAAAGCCGAAGTCGCCCAAGCTGCACCACAGATTTTAGCTGCTGCTCAGGCGCAAGTGGCTGCTGGCCAGCCAGCACCAGTCGCTCCTCCGCAGCCACCAGTTGTTGATCCAGCTGCGCAATATGCCGCCCAACCACAACAACCTCAGTACGCGCAACCACAGCCTCAGGCTTACCCGCCCGCGCAACCGCCCGCCGGTCCTCAACAGCAATAGTTAAGTCTGTTTTTTGAATGACGATCCGGTCCGGCACACTGGAGATCGCAGGAAATAGAAAATTTTGCTCTCGATAAAATTCGTGAGGTAGTTGCAGCGTAAGACGCTAAGTTAGTTTGTAGCCAAGCAAAAGAGCTGAACCGGACATCTCTTTTTTGCCGGCTGGGATAAGGCTATCTATTACTAAAACGCTATCTTTGGCGTGCATACCAAACTGGCGGTCGCCAGTCCATATGGTACCGGGTGCGCTTTTGCCGGGTGCCACGTGCGCGGCGGTGATTATAATGTCGGTGTTGGCAATCTGCGTGCGGACTCGTGGCCACCCGGAAAAGGCTCGAATCATCCGCTCAATTTCATAAGCGGGCCGGTTCCATTCTCCCGGACCGAGCGTCCCGGCGTCCTTACTGAGGCGCTGATCATACGTAGCGCCAGTTTCGGATTGCGGCTGCGGTTCTAGGCTGCCGTTTAGAATAGCTAGTAGGTTTGCCAATAACATATCTCCGCCTAGCGCTAATAGCTGATCTGCCAACGCCTGTTTAGTCTCTTTGCCATTGAGTTGTACGGCGGTCTGGGCGTACACGGGCCCAGCGTCCATGGCGCGAACTAGCTGCATCAGCGATACGCCGGTTTCAGTTTCTCCAGCTAAAATAGCGGCTTCTAATGGAATCGAACCGCGGTGTGCGGGCAGCAGCGACGGGTGAATATTGATAATTCCACGAGGAAAGATATCTATTATTGCCTGCGGAACCAGTTTGCCGAAGGCCACTAATACGCCGGCCTCGGCCTGATAACTATTAAGTTGTTCATGTATATCGGACAGCTTGGCGGGTAGCAATACAGGGATACCGTGCGCCTCGGCGATGGCCCCTACTTCAAGCGGTCGATTTGTTCGCGATTTGCCAGCAGATTCCTGGGCAATTACGACGGCCATAATTTCGTATCCAGCGGCAATGAGGGCCTGCAGTGTGGGTGCAGTTGTTTGCACGCCCGTGGCTAGGCGCTCGTTGCCAAAGAATACTAGTTTGTTCATGATTCCCAGAGTTCTTTGTTGTGCTCGATGTCTTGTTGGTAGTCGAGTTTCTTGAGTTCGCCTTTTTCGTCGAGTTGGTAGAAGGCTTCGTGGTCGTCGCGGATGTGATCGATAAACACCAAACCATTGGTATGGTCGATTTCGTGCTGGAAGATCCGGGCTAGAAAGCCCTCGGCCGTGACCCGGAATTCTTGGCCTTTAAGGTCTAAGGCTTTGACCTTAACCTTGGTGTGACGCGGCACTTTTCCATAAACGTTAGGCACACTGAGGCAGCCTTCGTAATCCGATTCAATCTTGCCCTCGAACTTGGTAATCTCGGGGTTAATAAAAGCTGTAAAACTGTGGTCTTCCTTGTTGTCATAATTATTACGGACAACAACAATTTTATAAAGCTTATCGATTTGCACGGCCGCCAGCGCCACGCCAACTTCGTGGTCGCGGCTGACATCCCAACTAATCGTCGCTGCTTCCATTTGGGCGACAATTTTAATAATGTCGTCAGTAATCACTCCAACGCGTTGTGATTTTTGCCTGAGGTGATTATTTGGCAGGGCAATAATATCGTCTTTTGTCATATGAAAATAAGTATACCGCACCCACCCCCGTCGCGGAAATAGTTGTAAGAAGTACTGAACTAGGAGTAGAGTGGGTTTGAAACAGGAGACACTATGGAAGACTTACGACAGCCGACAATTGAATTACAGGATGAACATGAACGACAGATGGTGGCTCGTTTCGATGCATTGCAAGCGCGTTACGAATTATTGGTGGCACAGCGTGCTGCTCACGGTGAGCCGCAATCTGTATATGTGTTTGACCCACACACCAGACAATCTGTGTATGTCACTATTGGGGTTTACGAAGAACAGTTACCCGATGGAGCTGAGGGCGAAGCCGATATAGCCTTAGCGGCTCACTGGGGCCATACGCCCGGAGCAGCTGATATGTTTGATGTATACATTTCGCGGGCGGTAGTTCCCACGCTAACGGCCAACCCGCGCAGTGAAGAAACTTTAGAGTTGCTGGAACTGTCGGCCGATCATGTTGAACATCACGCCGGTACTAGCTAGAGCAGATCGAGCGGATCGATGTCGTAGGACCAATTAGCCGGCAACCCGGCTATAACTTTTAATAGCTCACTACGCTCGGTGGCCTTGATGATGAGCTGCCACTGGAATTTACCCTGGAACTTTTCGTAGAAACAGGGAGCGGGGCCTTCGACGCGTATTTTTAGTCCACTACGCTGCAGCGTGTCTTTAAGTTTGTTCGCAGCGCCTTCGGCCGACTTAACGGTCGCTCGCCGGGCACTCAGCTTGAGCAAGAAACAGAACGGCGGGAACAGGAAGCGCTGGCGACCGCTAATTTCTGTCTCGTAAAACTGCTGGTAATCGTTATCAATCGCCATGCGAATAATCGGGTGGTCAGGGTGGTAAGTCTGGATGATGGCCCGACCAGCCACGTGACCCCGCCCAACGCGGCCAAGCACCTGGGTAAGTAGCTGAAAGGTCCGCTCGCCGGCGGAGAAATCTGGCATGTAGAGGCTGGTATCGGCTAAAAGTATGCCTAGAACCGACAGTTTCGGTAGGTCGAGGCCCTTAGCCAGCAGTTGTGTGCCAACCAAGATGTCGACTTCGCCGCCGCGTACGGCTTCATACTGGGTTTCGAAGCGGTCGGCCTTGAGGTTGTCGGTGTCGAAGCGGGCAACCTTAGCCTGAGGAAACAGCCGGGTAACTTCCTCTACGATCGCCTTAGTGCCGGCCGTTTTGAACAGTATCGACGGGTGTTTGCACTCGGGGCAGCTGATAGGCGCCTTGGCGTGGTACTCGCAGCTGTGACAGCGCAGTTCAAAACGATCACCGTGGTAGGTAAGGGGCAAATCGCAATGAGGGCAGGTAGCCTGCCAGCCGCAGTTCTCGCACATTATTAGCCGGGCAGTGCCGCGGCGATTGAGGTACAACAAACTCTGTTCACCACGCTTTAGCGCACCCTGAATAGCGGTGATCATCGGCAGACTGAGGTGGTTAGAGCGCGGAAACTGATCGCGCTCTTTCATATCAACGATCACAATTTCGGTCGCGGCTGCAATTTGGCCTTCGCGGGCCAGCTGGTTAAGCTCGATTATCGGGCGTTGTTTTTGGGTGGCGAGGTAATAATCGCTGACGCTTGGTGTAGCCGAGCCCAATACCACGGTCGATCGCGTTAAACTGGCAAGATAGGCGGCCACCCGACCGGCTTGATACTGCGGCGCCTGTTCCTGCTTGTAGGCGGCTTCGTGCGACTCGTCCAGAATAACCAGGCCCAGGCGCTCGACCGGCGTAAACAGGGCCGAACGGGGGCCAATAATGACTAACGGCTCGCTGGATACGAGGCAGCGCAACCACGCCTGACGTCGCTCGGTTGGGGCTTGGCCAGAGTGCAGTACAACCACACGTGAGCCAAAGACGGCTCGGAAGTTGGACGCTAGCTGCGACGTTAAGCTTATCTCGGGGGTCAGAATTATGGCCGATTTACCACTGGTGATGATTCGCAGGGCGAGTTCAATGTAGAGGCGGGTTTTGCCGCTCCCCGTCGTGCCGTGCACGACGTAGCTGCCGGTTGCCTTCATAGCAACCAGGGCGGCGGTTTGCTGCTCGGTGAGCGGCGGCAGGTCGGTGGTGCTAGGCGCTGTCAGGTCTGGCTGCTCAGGAAGTAACAGCTGTTTAGCGCTGAGGCCGGCCGGTAATAACTGCTGCGTTAAAACGCCAAGCGGGGCAGGATAATACGCCTGCAACCATACAACTAACTTCAGTAAGTGTGTCGGCAGGGGAGGCAGATCAAATATGGTGGTAATAGGCTTTGTCTTAAAGCGCGGACGCGGTGCCGGGCCAGTCACCACGCCCATTACTTGTTCTTTCTGTAACTCGACCACGACCATACTGCCAGTCGGCAGGGCTGCTTCGGATTGATACGTAAGCGCGTCTTGACCATGATAACGACTGCTCCGAACCCACACGTAATAAAATTGCATAATCCCAGTATATCGCTATTTATGGATATCACATCTATCTAGTAGTAACAGCTGAAAACAAAAGTGAGGCAGGGTCATATTTGGTATCGAATCAGCTGTAAAATCGTATACATTTTTTGGTAATTGAGCGATGCGGCTTTGGCATGGAGACACCGATTTTGCATAACTTTAGCAACCAGCTGGCTGTGTTGGATATGGCGCGATATGTTGTTTTTTAGCCGTACAAATTTATTGAACTATAAAGACCGCTAGCGTATACTACAACTAAAGAGTTACTTAATATTCAAGAGGGATCTGACCTAATGCCACAAGTAGTTGAACCAGCAATCGAAACATTCGCGCAGATTAAAGTTATCGGCGTCGGTGGCGCAGGCGGCGCTGCCATCAATCGCATGGTCGAGGCCGGCATTGAGGGCGTAGAGTTTATTGCAATCAATACCGATGCTCAAGCATTGCACCACTCCAAGGCCAGCAACAAGATCCACATCGGCAAAGACACAACTCGCGGCCTAGGCGCCGGTGCCGATCCCAACGTAGGCGAATCAGCCGCTCTGGAATCCAGTGATGTCATAAAAGCTGCTATTGAAGGCGCCGACATGATATTTATAACTATTGGTGCTGGTGGTGGTACGGGCAGTGGCGCTGGCCACGTGGTAGCTAAAATTGCCCGCGACATGGGCATTCTAGTGGTTGGTTTTGCGACCAAGCCATTTGCCTTTGAAGGCGAGAAGCGCCGACACAACGCCGACCTGGCTATCAGCAAAATGCGCAGTGCCGTCGATACCTTAATTATTATTCCAAACGATCGACTGCTGCAGACAATCGATCGCCAGACCCCACTCATGGAAGCCTTTAAAGTCGCCGATGACGTTTTGCGTCAGGGCGTCCAAGGCATCTCGGACCTCATTACCGTGCACGGTTTAATCAACCTCGACTTTGCCGACGTTAAGACCGTTATGAGCAACGCCGGTTCGGCGCTTATGGGTATTGGCCGCGCCAGTGGTGAAAATCGCGCTGTAGCTGCTGCCCAACAAGCCATCGAATCACCACTCCTTGAAGTATCAATTGATGGCGCCCGCGGCATCTTGTTCAACATTATTGGTGGCAACGACCTAGCCATGCACGAAATTAATGCGGCTGCCGAAACCATCACAAATGCTGCCGACCCAGAAGCCAACATAATCTTCGGTGCAACTATTAGCCCCGAACTTGAAGGCGAAGTCATCATTACCGTGGTGGCGACGGGCTTCGACGAATCGTACTACGCCAAGCGCGACGCCGACACCGGTCTCGTCGACTCACCAACTACAACGCCGAGCCTAGCTCCAGCTCCTATCGTGACTGCTAGCCAAGAAGAAGATACGCTAGCTAATATGGATATGACACTCGACGAGTCTCCGGCCGCCAGTGACTTCAGCAGCGATACTCCAATGCCAAACATCTGGACCATCGACGACAAAGACGATGACACGACTACTAAGGACGATGCAACTAAAGATGACAAGTCCAAAGATAGCGACCGAGACGATGACGAACCAGTCACACGTATAATCAGCGGCGACGGCCAAGATGACGATCTAGAGCGCCCATCGTTCTTGCGCCGCCTGGCCAAGCGCCACAAAGACGACTCTAAAGACTAGTCTTTTAAACAACCTTGTAAAAAATACCCCCTGATTTACGGCTTCGTAACGGGGGTATTTTGTATTAAATAATACAGCGTCCGATGTATTGCAAAACGCTATAGCTAGGGTTATAGTTATGGGTCAAGGCACTATATAGAGGGGGTGTCGGCACCTTAAACCAACAACATAAACAAAGATGGGGGCATCTATGAAATGCGGTCAATGCCAAAGCGACGATATCAAAGTTATTGAATCGCGTGACGTAGCTGATGGACAAGCTATTCGCCGCCGTCGTATGTGTAATGCTTGTGGAGCCCGCTTCACCACCTACGAACGACTAGAACGACCGCAGTTAATTGTCATTAAAAACGACGGCACCCGCGAGCTCTTCAACCGATCGAAGTTGATGGCTGGGCTCTACCGCGCTTGTGATAAAACGCCGGTTACCAGTTTGCAGCTCGACAAAGTCGTCAATCAGATAGAGCAAGATCTCTACGATTGCAGCGAACCGGAAATAAAATCTAACAAGATTGGCGAACTGGTCATGGATCAATTAGCCGCGCTAAACGACGTTGCATACGTCCGTTTTGCCAGCGTCTACCGACGGTTCAAAGATATCGCCAGCTTTGAAAAAGAGCTCAACCACATACGCCAACAGCGACTTAAAAACTAGTCTGAAATTTCAGGCAACAATAATAAAAGAGGGGTACTATTATGGGACAGACAACAGCAATCGGAACAGCACGCCTGTTCACACCAAAGAAATCGAAAGCTTACGACCAGTTAACTTGGGAATCGCGCGATTCAGTTATTACTAACCCGATGACCGGCAAACCCGTGTTTGAGCAGCTTGGTGTTGAGTTTCCGAGTGGTTTCTCCCAGAACGCCATTAACATCGTCGCCCAAAAGTACTTCAGTGGCACCCCCGGCAGCGACGAGCGCGAGAGCTCAATGCGCCACCTGATCGACCGCGTTGTCGACACCGTTACCGCCCATGGTCTCCAAGAAGCCTACTTTACGTCTGAAGCCGAAGCCGAAGACTACCGGGAAGAACTTAAGTATGTCTTAGCGACCCAACGCGCCGCTTTTAACAGTCCTGTTTGGTTCAACATTGGCGCCAAGGGCCGTGCTCAACAGGCCAGTGCCTGCTTTATTCTCGGTATCGACGACACCATGCCGGCAATTTTGCAGTGGTACGTCGACGAAGGCATGATCTTTAAGGGTGGTTCGGGCTCTGGAATTAACATCAGTCCTATCCGTTCTAGCGTGGAGACGCTTGGCAAGAGCGCCGGCACAGCTTCTGGCCCCCTAAGCTTTATGCGCGGTGCCGATGCCAGCGCCGGTGCCATCAAGAGTGGCGGTAAGACCCGCCGCGCCGCCAAGATGGTTATATTAAATGTCGATCACCCTGACGTTGAGGAGTTCATCTGGAGTAAGGCTATTGAAGAGCGCAAAGCCCGCGTTCTCCAGGCCAACGGCTTCGATATGAACCTCGACGGCAAAGACTCCTTTAGCGTGCAGTACCAGAACGCCAACAACTCGGTTCGCGTTACCGATGAATTCATGGAAGCCGTTGAAACCGATGGCGACTGGGACCTCAATGCCGTAACTACCGGCAAGCCTGTTAAAACTGTTAAAGCCCGTCAGCTCTTCCGCCAGTTCTCCGAAGCTGCTTGGGAATGCGCCGACCCCGGCATGCAGTTCGATACCGTCATTAACAAGTGGCACACCACGCCCAACGCCGGCCGCATTAACGGCTCCAACCCGTGCTCCGAATACATGCACCCCGATAACTCGGCTTGTAACCTCGCCAGCCTAAACTTGCTCAAGTTCCTTAAAGAAGATGACACTTTCGACATCAAGGCCTTCATTCACACCGTTGAATTGATATTTACGGCCCAGGAGATTTTGGTCGGCTACAGCGACTACCCAACTGAAAAGATTGGCAAGAACGCCAAGGCCTACCGCGAGCTCGGTATTGGTTACGCCAACCTCGGAGCACTATTAATGGCCCTCGGTCTCCCATACGACTCCGCCGAAGGCCGCGCCATTGCTGCCGCCATTACCGCACTGCTTACGGGGCAGAGCTACGCTACCAGTGCCCGCATCGCCGGTCGCGTTGGTCCGTTTGCCGGTTTCCACAAAGACCGCGAAGGTATGCTAAACGTACTGCGCATGCACCGCGCCGAAGTTTCTAAGATTGACGCTTCACTAGTTTCCGAAGAGTTGCTAAACGCCGCCGCCAGCGCCTGGGACGACGCCGTCGAACTCGGCGAGCAGTACGGCGTCCGTAATTCACAGGCTTCAGTATTAGCTCCAACCGGTACCATCGGCCTAATGATGGACTGCGACACGACCGGAATCGAACCGGACCTCGGTCTAGTAAAAGTTAAGAAGTTAGTCGGTGGCGGCACGATGCACATCGTCAACCAAACCGTGCCACGCGCCCTCAAGAACCTGGGGTATAAGAAAGACCAAATCGATCAGATCGTCGCCTACATCGACGTCGAAAAGACTATCATCGGTGCCCCCGGGTTAAAGCCAGAGCACAAAAACGTCTTTGCTTGCGCTATGGGCGACAACTCCATCCACTACACCGGACACGTTAAAATGATGGCCGCTGTGCAGCCATTCCTATCTGGTGCTATCTCTAAGACCGTCAACATGCCCGAAGATGCCACCGTAGAAGACATCGAACAGATTCATATCGACTCTTGGAAGATGGGCATCAAGGCCGTTGCTATTTACCGCGACAACTGTAAGGTCGGTCAGCCGCTCAGCATGGGCAAGAAAGAGGGCAGTGAAGACAAGGCTCCAGCCGCCGCTGCTACTTTGGACGACAAGATCGTCACCAAGGGCGCCGTCCGCCGCAAGCTACCGCGCGTTCGAAACAGCCGTACCTACAAGTTCCAGATTGCCGACCTAGAAGGCTACTTTACCGTCGGTGAATACGAAGACGGTACGCCAGGTGAACTGTTCATCAGCGTCTCCAAGCAAGGTTCGACCTTGTCGGGACTAATGGACTCCTTTGCCATCAGCGTTAGCCATGGTTTGCAGTTCGGCGTGCCACTAAAGAGCTATGTTAAGACGTTGCGTGGCACTAGTTTCGCCCCAAGTGGCATTACCGATGATACCGAGATCCGTACCGCCAGTTCTATTACCGACTACATTGTCCGCCGTCTGGCCTTAGACTACCTCAGCTTCGACGATCGTCTCGAGCTCGGCCTCGCCAACTTAGAAGACATGCCGATGTTTGAAGTCCAGACTAGCCTAATAGAATCTGATGATAGCGTCAGTGCTCCAGCAGCTCCCGCTAAAACCGAAGCATCACCGCCCGTTTCCGAGGCACCAGCCATCGCTACTGCCGACGCCAAGCTAACCGGCGATAGCACCGCGCCACTCTGTTACAACTGCGGCAATCAGACCCAGCGCTCGGGTAGCTGCTATGTCTGTACCTCTTGTGGCTCGACCACCGGCTGCAGCTAGTGTAAGCTAGAAGTATGAAAGTGCTTGTCCTTTACCGACCCAATTCCGACCACGGACGAATCGTTGAAGATTTCATCCGCGACTATCAGCGAGCCGGCCACAGCGGAACTATCGAGGCGCTAAATCTCGATAGCCGCGAGGGCGCGGCCATGGCCAGTCTGTACGACGTCGTGCAGTATCCTAGCATCATTATCGTCCGGCAAGATGGCTCGGCGCTGCGGGCTTGGCAGGGCAGAGAGCTACCGCTGCAATCTGAAGTGGCGGCCTACGCCTACAGCTAGGCTGTGCGAAACCGTGAAAAATGCTGACCGACTCGCTGCTCCTGTTTGGTCTGTTACCCCTGGTATCAGTTGTTGAGCTGGAAACCAGATTTTGCCCACACTAAAATTTGCCCGTATAGCAAATAAGATATAATCTATAACTTTTCTGGTATACGGCTCTAAAAAGGGCACTCAAAGAAAGGTGCCTTATAGGGCGCGCATTAATATTTGCCACCCAGCACGGCGCCGTGAGGCCACCTAACAACTGTGGTATACTGAATTTACAATTTAGCAAATCCACCGAAGGCTACGACCTGAGTAAGCGGCTATCCACCGCGAGGAGCAGACAGAACCGGTTTAGATATCAGCGGCGCAGCAAGCGCAACTCGATCCCTAAATCCAAGTAGAATCTGACGGCCGCTACCCGTTACGTAGGCAATAAAGCGTCAAAAAGCATGGCTTTTGAAAGCTGGATGGTACCACCGCCAACACCAATGCGGTTCCAGCAGTCCAGAATAAGAGCGATGTTTTTTTATTTACCAATAATTTCTGCAAGGAGCCACCCATGAAATATCAGAAAAACAACCGCCGCCGAGCTCTTGAATACGAGAAGGACCTGGTGCAGTACTGGAAAGCCAACAAAACGTTTGAAAAGTCGGTCGAACAACGACCGAAAGATAATGGCTACGTTTTTTACGATGGCCCACCGTTTATTACGGGGCAGCCGCACGTTGGCACATTACTTAGTTCGCTCGCCAAAGACGTCGTACCACGCTACTGGACCATGCAAGGCCGCCGTGTAGAACGTGTCTGGGGTTGGGATTGTCACGGCCTGCCGGCCGAAGTCTTTACTGAAAAGAAATTCGGCATAGAAGACCGACGCGACATTGGCACTAAAATTTCACTCGAAGAATATATCACCACTTGCCGCGACAACATGGTCTCGACGGGCAGCTTATGGGAGGATACAATTGACCGCTTCGGCCGTTGGGTCGATTTTAAGGGTGCCTACAAAACCATGGATAAAGAATACATGGAAAGTATTTGGTGGGCTTTTAAGACACTCTATGAGAAAGGCAAGATTTACGAGGGCGAAAAGGTGCTGCTGTATTGTACACGCGACGCCACGCCGCTCTCTAAAGCCGAGATCGCCATGGATAACTCCTACCAAGACGTCACCGATCCTTCCGTATTTGTAAAATTTAAGCTGCAGGACTACGAAGCGGGTGCGGGCCACGACACGTATGTGTTGGCTTGGACGACTACGCCATGGACACTGCCGGCCAATACCGCCGTGGCACTTAATGAAAAAGAGACATATGTTGAAGTAGTAGTAGGCGAGGAACATTTAATTCTGGCCAAGGCTTTGGTTGCCAAAGTACTAACTGACGAAAAGCACCAGTCGCTAGACTATAAAGTTGTTCGCGAGTTGCAGGGCAGTGAACTCGTCGGGTTATCGTACGATCCACTGTTCGAAAATCACGGCGAGTTGGCTCACAAAATTTGGCACGCCGATTACGTAACCTTGGAAGACGGTACGGGAATTGTTCATTTGGCGCCGGCTTATGGTGAAGAGGATTACGTGTTATCACGCCAAATGGGATTCCCGTTTGTGCTGAATATTGACGACCGCGGCAATTACAAAACTGGCGAGTGGGAAGGTAAAAATGTCTGGGATGTTAACAAGGAGATTGCCAAAACCCTTAAAGAGCGCGGCGTAGTTTGGAAAATTGATTACATAAAACACAGCTATCCGCATTGTTATCGCTGTGGCACTAAACTTATGTATCGAGCGCACCCAAGCTGGTTCATGGATATCGATGGTCAACGCACCGAAATGTTAGAACAGAACGCTAATATAAACTGGGTTCCAGAGCATATAAAGCACGGGCGCTTTGAAAAAACTGTACTCAGCGCTCCGGATTGGAATTTAAGCCGCGACCGCTTTTGGGCAACTGCCATGCCAGTCTGGAAAGGTAAAGATAACAACGGTAAAGAGCTCATAAAAGTTGTCGGTAGTTATGCCGAATTACAAGAATTATCGGGTACCACCCTTGATGATTATCATCGACCATGGGTAGATGATGTAACGTTTACAATAGATGGAGTAGAGTATAGGCGCATCGATAAAGTACTCGACTGTTGGTTTGAAAGTGGCTCTATGCCATTCGCGCAGTTCCACTATCCGTTCGAAAATGTCGAAAAATTTGAGGCAAATTTCCCTGGCGACTACATAGTCGAATACGTTGGACAGGTGCGGGCTTGGTTTTACTATGTCCATGCAGTGAATGTTGGTCTATTTGGTAAGAACGCTTATAAGAACGTCATTGTGACCGGCAATGTCGCCGGCAGTGATGGTAAGAAAATGAGCAAATCACTCGGCAACTACACCGATCCAAATGAACTGATGGACACCTACAGCGCCGATTCACTCCGATTTCTACTACTGACATCACCGTTATATGGCGGCGAAGACTTCGCACTAAAGGATAAGGATGTCGCCGACGTGGCTCGCAAACTCAGCATGATCTGGAACATGTACGATTTCTTTACGCTCTATGCCGACGTCGATAACTGGGAGTGGGATGAGTCTAAGGGGCTTAGCGATCCATCAGAAGACCTGTCCAACCCGCTCGACCAGTGGATCGTGGCGCGACTGCACCAGCTTACGCAGGAAGTATCGGCCAAAATGGAAGCCTACGATCTAGCTGGAGCTGTTAAACCAATCCTGCCATTTATTGACGACGCCAGCAACTGGTACGTTCGCCGTAGCCGCAAGCGCTTCTGGAAAAGCGAGGACGACGGCGATAAGGCCGACGCCTACAAGACGCTACACTACGTTCTAACGGTCCTTAGCATGGTCATGGCACCGTTTACGCCGTTCCTAGCCGAGGAGCTCTACCGTAAGATGACCGGCGGCGAAAGCGTCCACCTTTTGGATTGGCCAAAGGCTGGCCATGTAAATGACCTACTTGTCCGTGACATGGCCGCCACCCGACAGCTTATAACTGATGGTTTATCGCAGCGTGCAACTGCCGGCATTAAAGTTAGGCAGCCACTGCGATCAGCCACTATTACGGGCCCGAACGCCGACCGTTTGGCCGGCTTTGAAGAGATATTGGTAGAAGAGCTCAATCTTAAATCTATTGTTTTCGTGGCTACCAGTGGTCCTGTATCGCCCGAATCGACGCCGTCGGCCGACGACTATAACGAATACGTTATAACACTCGATCTACATATGGACCAAGAACTAAAGCAAGAAGGCTTAATGCGCGAGATTGTGCGCAATGTCCAGCAAGCCCGTAAGGCTGCTGGTCTAGAAGTTGACGACCGCATACAGCTGGGGCTAGTAACCGACGATGCTGACCTGCAGGCAGTATTTGCTAACGCTACCCTCATGCAGACCATCGCTCAAGAGACGCTGGCAACGAAGGCTGCTAATGAGGCAATAGCCGGAGGCTATACGCAGTTAGTCAAAGTGGAAGGCGCCGAACTGTCGATTAGCCTGGCTAAGCTGTAAACTGGCCGCTTAAAGGGTTTACAGAGACCCTCCTATCTGATACGATAGACTCCATATGAAAAAAGCAGTTATTTTAACCGGCGGCAAGCAATACTTGGTCGCTGAAGGCGAAACCATCAAGGTTGAGCTCGTCAAAGCCGAAGGTTCCAGCGTTAGCTTTGAACCACTATTAGTAATCGATGGTGATAAGGTGAGCGTTGGCGCACCAAGTCTGCCAAAAATGAGTGTTACCGCTGACGTCATTAATGCCGATCAGCAAGCCGATAAGGTTACTAGCATTCGTTACAAGGCTAAGAAGCGTGTCCACACCGTTCGTGGTCACCGTCAACACCAAACCGTTCTAAAGATTACCAAGATAGTGTAAGGCAACCACCTTACTTAAAAGCCCCCGCCCTGGGGGCTTTTTTATTTCGCCAGAAAACCTGCAATATATGTATGATTTTTCATAGTGCTTGTGGATAAAAAACACTAAATTTTGAAACAGACGTAAGATTTACTACACACTCTATATCTTTATATTGTGGTTAAATCAGCTCAGAACAGGGTAATATAGGGTGTTTTTGGTGACTGTTGTTAATAATAATACTATTTAGGTCTAAAAAGTACATAGAAACAACAACACAACAGTACCTAAAATGTGCTCACAAAACCCTTGTTTAGCCCTAAGCGGGGGTAGATACTAGTCTCATAGGGTTGGAGCGAAGAAAAACAAACTAACCCTTGCCAACAAAAATTGGTTGAAAACCTAAAAAGCAAAAATGGGCCTTTCTCCGTAACAGAGAAAAATCCTCCGTAAGGGGAGAGGTCCAAAACAAACATTGCTCTGAAGCTACCAGCTTCTAACAGGTAAAACCAATACAAACACCCTCACAAGAAACAAATGCTAAAAAACAGATTACACCTACCGCTATTCATGAACACCCTTTGGTCCAAAACCAGCAGGGTGTTCTTTGCTGTTGTGGGTAGTGTAGTCTTGACCCCTGTAATTTTTAATACGCGCGTGTTTACGCGAGTACGCGCGGAGCTCCGCACCACTGTTCGCCGCAGCTTGATAGCTGGTTTAGGGCTGTTGGTTATAGCCAGCATGTTCGCCGCCAGCGCCAAGCCGCTCACCGCTGTCGCTGCTACCTCAGACAACCTCAACTTCCAGGCTCGCCTTGAGCAGTCAAACGGCGCCATTGCTCCTGATGGCAACTACAACATCCAGTTTAAGCTCTACAACGTCTCTTCCGGTGGTACGGCCCTCTGGACCGAGAGCTACCTCAATAGTGTTGGGCAGGGTGTTCGAGTCGTTAACGGCTACGTTACCGTCAACCTCGGATCAATCACGGCTTTCCCATCGACCATGTCATGGGATCAATCACTGTTTGTCACCATGAACATCGGTGGCACTTCTACCGGTGCGCCGACGTACGACGGGGAAATGAACCCCCGTCTGAAGCTTACCGCCGTACCGTACGCTTTCCAGGCCAAAAGTGCCGCCCAGCTACAGGTCCAGACTGGCCCCAACGTCGGTACCTTGGCATTTGGCCCACTGACCGCGACCCGTAACATTGCCTTGCCGGACGAAAACGGGACAGTCTGTATCCAGCTGAGCACCAGTTGTGGCTTTGCCAGCGCCACCGGTAGCAATAACTACATCCAAAACAACACTACCTTGCAATCCTCGGCTAACTTCAATTTCCAGAGCAGTTCCACCACCGCCATTAGTGGTGCGATCCGCGCCTTAACTGGTCAGACCGCCGACCTGTTACGCCTCAGCGACTCTTCGGGCGCGACCCTAAGCGGCTTTAACGCCAGTGGCCAGCTCTACTACCAGAGCGGCAGCTTTACGGGTACGTTAGTGCAAAACGTTTTGGCACAAAACACTGTTTATCACCTGGACGACCCGGGTATTGCCAGTGTTAACATCTGTCTTAGCACCGGTAACTGTGCCGGCGCTGGCAGCGGTGTGACATCGGCAACCGGCGGCACAGTCAACTACCTCGCCAAGTTTGACGCCGTCCGCAACATCGTCAGCTCTAGCCTGTTTGATGACGGTAGCTTCGTCGGCATCAATACTATCTCTAACGCCGGCCAACTCAGCGTCGTTAGCACTAACGCCAGCCAGAGCGGTATTTACGTAAAGGGCGCGACCAGTGCAACTAGCGCCGCCTTTGTCGTCCAGGGTGGTGCCACCCCAGCGGCTGGCGGCGATCTGATTAATCTCAAAGATGTTTCTGGCGCTATCCTCAGTGGCTTCGATGCTAGCGGAAACCTGTTCTTCAACAAGGGCGGCTTTAAGGGTACCGTTACTCAGCAGAGCTTAGCCCAAAATACTACTTATCGTTTAGTTGACCCCGCCCAGGCCAGTGTCGATATCTGTCTCAGCACCGGCAACTGTGCGGGCGCGGGTAGTAGCGTTACCTCACTTGGCGGCACGGTTAACTACCTAGCCAAGTTTGACGCCGCCCGTGACATCGCCAACTCCAACATTTACGATAACGGCAGCTTCGTGGGAGTGAATACAATCACCAATAATGGCCTGTTGAGCTTGGTCGGGGCTACGGCCGCCCAGAGTACATTATTTGCGCAGGGAGCCGGCAGCGCTACCTCACCAGTTGCCGTTATTCGTTCCGGAACATTGCCGGGCGCTAGCGCCGACTTGCTGGTACTTCAAGATTCCAGTGGCGTTACGCTCGCCAAGGTCGACAACAACGGCAACTTATCGGCCGTCAGTGGATTATTTAGCGGCAACATTACCCAAAGCGGTACTGGCACGTTCAATACTGGTACCGGCGCGGTCAGCCTTAACGGCAACACACTCGTTGGCGGCACGCTAACTGTTGGCACGGCGGCAACTGCTCTCGGCGGCACGCTTAGCGTTACTGGCCCAGCAACGTTCAACGGCGGATTAACGGCTGTCGGTAGCACCCTGATTAATACGACCGGTACCGCAGCCACGGCCATCGGCAACGCTACGGGGACCTTTACACTGACGTCATCTGGCTTGAACGTCGCCGCTACCGGTGCCTTGAGCGGCGTTTCTGGCTACACTCAGACTGGCGGTAACTTTACTATCACGGGTCCTGGCACCTTCAGCACTGGTACGGGCGCTGTTACATTAAACGGTCCTACGATCGCCACCGGTACCTTAGCGGTGCAGGGCGTAAATGGTTTAACACTGGGTATCGCCAGTAACACCGCCGGCGTCCTCAACTTTGCCAACATCGCCAACTCCAACCTAACTGTGCTGACGGCAACCGCGCCAACCGGCACCGGCAATGCCAACGTGAGTCTGCCAACCTTAGTCGGCGGCACCAGTGCTACTATTTGTGTCAGCACCGGTAACTGTGCCGGCGCCGGTAACAGCGTTACTTCAAACGCCGGCGGTACTACTAATTACATCGCTAAGTTCGTTAATACCCGCGATATTGGCAACGCCAGCATCTTTGACGATGGCACTTTCGTAGGTATTAACACCACCAGTAATAATGGTTTACTTAGCTTGGTTGGCACCGGGTCATCACAGAGTACATTGTTTGCCCAAGGTGCCAGCAGTGCTTTATCACCAGTCGCAGTCATCCGTTCCGGCGCTACACCCGGTCCTGGCGGCGATTTATTACAACTCCAAAACAGCACAAGTACGACGGTCGCTAAGATTGATTCTAGCGGTAACCTCACCGCAGTTGGCGGATTATTCAGCGGTAACATTTCACAAACCGGCGCTACCACGTTCAGCACTGGTTCCGGCGCTGTCAGTTTTAACGGTGCCACCAGCGTCACCGGCAGCAACGCTTTCACCGTTGGTAGCGGTAGCACCACGCTAGGCGGTACGTTAAGCGCTGGCGGTGCAACTTCACTCGGCAATACCTTAACCGTCACTGGTGCGAGCACCTTTAACAATAACGTTAGTGTTACGGGCAGCGGTACGCTCAGTGTTGCCAACGGCGCTACCACCCTTGGCGGCAGCTTAGCGGTCAGCGGTGTTACAGCCCTTAACAGCACTCTGGCTGTCAGCGGCGCCACTACCTTAACGGGACTTTTGACCGCCAACGGCGGCATCGTAGACACCGGCAACTTCAGTCAGACTGGCGCCGGTACCTTTAGCACCGGCAGTGGCGCAGTTACGCTCAATGGCGACACGGCTATTAATGGCACCAAAACCTTCACCGTCGGCACCGGTGCCACCAGCCTTGGCGGAACGCTTGGTGTAACTGGTACGAGCAGCTTTACTGGCGCCGCCACCTTTAACGGCGGCATCACCGACAACGGTAACTTCACTCAAGCGGGCGCCGGAACCTTCAGTACTGGTTCAGGAGCGGTCAGCTTAAACGGCAACACGGCTATTACTGGCACTAGCACCCTTACCGTCGGCACCGGCGCGACTATCCTCGGCGGTACCCTCGGTGTTACGGGCCTAACTACCCTTAGTGGCGGTACGACCATCAGCGGCACAACCAGTATTACCGGTGCGACGACCATTAACACGACCGGCAGTGCTAACACTTCCATCGGCAACGCCACCGGCAGCTTTAGCTTGGCGTCTTCGGCACTCAATGTTACGAGCGGCGGCGCCCTCAGCGGCATTACGACTATTAGTATGACCGGCGCAATTGCTGCGGCTACATCGGGTAACACTATAAATGGCTTGATTATTAACAACGGCGCCCTCAGCGGCATCACCGGCTACGCCCAAGCCAGCGGCAACTTTGCCATCAGCGGTGCTGGCAGCTTCGGCACCGGTACCGGTGCGGTTTCGTTAAATGGCGCTACTAGCGTAACCGGTTCTAACGCCCTAATCGTTGGCACCGGCGCCACCACCCTCGGCGGTACTTTAGGCGTCGCTGGTCTTACAACACTCAACGGCGGCGTAACGGTTATCGGCGCTACTAACATCAATACTACTGGTACCGCCGCGACTAACATCGGTAACACCGGCGCTGCCTTTACGCTGGCTTCCAGTGGTCTAAATGTTACCAGCGCCGGCGCCGTCAGCGGTGTAACCGGCTACGACCAAACCAGCGGCAACTTCGCCCAAGCCGGCACCGGTAGTTTCAGCACCGGTAGCGGCATTGTCAGCTTGAACGGTAACACGACTATAACCGGTACTAAGACGTTAACCGTTGGTAGCGGGGCAACACTGCTCGGCGGCTCATTAACGGTCAACGGGGCATCGACTCTCAACGGTGGCGCTACTATAAGTAACGGTGCCACCATCAGCGGCGGACTCACCGCTACCGGCGCCACCGCCATCAACACTACCGGCACCGCCAACACCGCTATTGGCAACACCACTGGCAGCTTCAGCTTGCAGTCGAGCGCCCTTAATGTCAGCGCCAGCGGCGCCATCAGCGGTGTAACCGGCTACGACCAAACCAGCGGCAACTTCGCCCAAGCCGGCGGCGGCACCTTTAGTACCGCCAGCGGCGCCGTTAGCCTAAACGGCAATACGTCCATTATCGGTACCAGCACGCTCACCGTCAGCACCGGTGCCACCGCGCTAGGCGGC
The DNA here is from genome assembly GCA_014378615.1 of Candidatus Saccharimonadota bacterium. Taxonomy (GTDB): domain Bacteria; phylum Patescibacteriota; class Saccharimonadia; order Saccharimonadales; family UBA4665; genus UBA4729. The sequence continues at coordinate 25,549 of JACMNI010000047.1, forward strand.
ACTCTGGCGGTTAGCGGCCTGACTACTCTGAGCGGCGGAGCGACGGTAACTGGCGCTACCAGTATCACCGGCGCCACCGCCATCAACACTACCGGCACCGCCAACACCGCTATTGGCAACACCACTGGCAGCTTCAGCTTGCAGTCGAGCGCCCTTAATGTCAGCGGCACCGGTGCCATCTCGGGTGTTACTACGCTCAACTTGAGCGGGGCTATTGCCGGCGCTACCAGCGGTAACACCATTAACGGCCTCGTTATAAACAGCGGTGCCCTCAGTAGCGTAACTGGCTACAGCCAGACCAGCGGTAACTTTAGCCAAACCGGCACTGGCACCTTCGGCACCGGCACCGGTAGTGTTAACTTAAACGGCGTTACCTCTGTAACTGGCAGTAACGCCTTCAACGTTGGCACCGGCGCTACCACCCTCAGCGGCACCTTGGCTGTAACCGGCAGCACCACCTTAACTGGTCTGCTAACCACCAACGGCGGTATCACTGACACCGGCAACTTCCTCCAATCCGGCGCCGGCACCTTCAGTACTGGCACCGGCGCCGTCAGCCTAAATGGCGCCACCACTATAAGTACTACACTCGCCGTGCAGGGCGCCGGCGGCATAACTGTTGGTACCCCAAGCGGCACCAATGGCAAAATCAGCTTTGCCAATAATCTCAACAGTAACCTCGGGATCATCCAGATCGGTACCCCAAGCGGCACCGGCAACGCTACCTACACCGTGCCAACCATAGCCGGCGGCTCCAGCGACACCTTCTGTTTGTTAACTAATAACAACTGTAACTTCGAAACCACCAACGGAACCGACTTTGTCCGTAACCAGACTACCCAGCAAACTAGCGGCAACTTCAACATTCAAGCGCGCCCCGCCACCGTCGCCGCTGTTATACAGGGCGCCAGTGGCCAAGATATTATTAATCTCGTCAACAGCGCCGGCGCTACCGTTGCCAAAATCGATGCCAATGGTAATGTTACCGCCGTAAATGCCGTCTTTAGCGGCACAGTAACCCAGACTGGTAACGGCACCTTCAGCACCGGCACTGGCGCCATAAGTTTAAACGGTAGCACCAGCGTTACTGGCACTAACACTCTTACCGTCGGCACCGGCGCTACTACCCTCGGTGGTACGCTAGCCGTCACCGGCGCTGCAACCTTTAATGGTGGCGTATCTGTGTCTGGCACCAATACACTCACCGTTGGCACCGGCGCAACTACCCTCGGCGGTACGCTAGCAGTTACCGGCCTCAGCACCTTCACGGGTGCCGCCACCTTTAATGGCGACATTACTGGTACGGCTAATATCTCTCAAACCGGTAACGGCAGCTTTAGTACTGCCACCGGCGCCGTTAACTTAAATGGTGCTACTAGCGTTAGCGGCAGCAATACCTTTACTGTCGGTACCGGTGCTACTGCCTTGGGCGGCTCGCTTGGAGTTACCGGATTAACTACCTTGAACGGCGGCGCAACCGTCCTCGGCGCCACCAACATCAACACCAGTGGCACGGCTAATACGTCAATCGGCAACAGCACCGGTAACTTCAGCTTGCAGTCAGCCGGCCTAAACGTATCTAGCGCCGGCGCCTTAACCGGTATTACTACTGTCAATATGAGCGGCGCCATCACGGCTGCTACTACCGGCAATACTATTAATGGTCTTATTATTAACGGTGGCTCCTTGAGTGGCGTTACGGGCTACAACCAGTCTAGCGGTAACTTTACCCAATCCGGTACCGGCAGCTTTAATACCGCTACCGGCGCCGTTAGCTTAAACGGTCCTACGACCGTCACCGGCACGAATGCCTTTACAGTCGGCACCGGCGCCACTACCCTTGGCGGCAGCCTAGGTGTAACCGGCGCCACGACTTTTACCGGCGCGCTAACCGCCAATGGCACCAGCACCTTCAACGCCAACGTTGGTATAACTGGCGCCAGCACTCTAACCGTTGGCACCGGCGCTACAGTCCTCGGCGGAACCCTTGGTGTTACCGGCCTAAGCACCTTCACCGGCGCCGCCACCTTCAATGGCGGTATCACCGATACTGGCAACTTTACCCAGACCGGCACCGGCACCTTCAGCACCGGCACCGGTGCAGTTTCCTTGAACGGCGTTACGACTGCTAATGCCAGCTTTAACGTCAGCGGAACCAACACCCTTACTGTCGGCACCGGCGCTACTAGCCTTGGGGGCACCCTAGCCGTTACCGGCACCAGCACCTTAACAGGCCTACTAACCGCTAACGGCGGCATCACCGATACTGGCAACTTTAGCCAGACTGGCACTGGTACCTTCAGCACCGGCACTGGCGCGGTCAGCCTCAACGGCGCAACTGCCGTTACCGGCACCAACACGCTTACAGTCGGCACCGGCGCGACTACCTTGGGCGGCAACCTAACCGTTAGTGGTGCAGCCGCCTTTAACGGTAACGTCACCATAAACGGCACTAATAACCTTACCGTTACCAGCGGCGCTACCAGCCTTGGTGGGACTTTAGCAGTCACTGGCGCTACCACTCTTAGCGGCGGCTTAGCCGTCACCGGCGCCAGCAGCTTTAGCGGCAACGTTTCACTCAGTGGCCTCAGCACCTTTACTACTGGCACCGGTACAGTTACGCTTGGTTCTCTCGGCGACGGCATCGTCCAGAGCAACGCCGCTGGCGTCCTTAGTAGCGGCACTGTTGATCGTAACGGCGCCTACCTAACAGGTACCACCTCTGTTACAAACGGTGGTACCGGCACTGCAACCTTTACTTCGGGCGGCATCTTGTATGGCAACGGTACGAGCCCAATCCAGTCCACCATCTCGGCAGCTAACAGTATTCTTATTACGGGCAGCGGCAGCATTCCGACCTTGAGTCAGACGTTACCAGTCGCCGTCCAAGGCAACATTACCAACACCGGCGCCCTAAACGCCGGCTCGATTGTGTCCGGATTTGGATCCATCACCACAGCCAACAACATCAGCACTAGCGCAATAGTGCAGGGCGGTACTGTCACGGCTACCGGCGCCCTGAATGGCAACAGCTTGAGCATCAACTCCGGTGCTTTTGCAGTCAATGCTGCTGGCGCGATTATCGCTGCCACCGGCATCACGACCTCTGGAAACATTACTCAGTCTGGCACCGGCAGCTTTAGTACCGGAACTGGCGCCGTTAGCTTGAACGGCGCCACGAGTGTCAGCGGCAGTAATACCTTTAGTGTCGGCAGCGGCGCTACCACACTTGGCGGCAGCCTCGGCGTAACTGGCGGCACCACCCTGGGCAGCACCCTGGGTGTAACGGGCGCTGCTACCTTTGCCAGCGCCGCTAGCGTCCAGGGTGCTGCCGGTCTTACTATCGGATCGACCACTAATAACGGCTTATTGACCTTACTAGATGGCACTACTGACGGCTTTACCGCTAGTATTGCTTTGGGAGGCGTACTTAGCGCTAACCAAAGCTATGTTCTGCCAACAGTTGGTGGCACCTTCTGTCTGAACACCAACAACTGTAACTACCAAACTGCCGGTAGCTATGAACTTACGACCGGTACCGACTTCGTTCGTAACCAAACAACCTTGCAAACCGTTGCCAACTTCAACATCAGCGGCACCGGTATCGCCAGCGTCTTCCAGGCTGCTAGCTTCGATACCAACACCGCAGCGACACTAAGCCTCGGTGGCACTAACGCTACCGCTATCAACGTTGCGAAATCTGGCGTCACCACTACTATCGCCGGAGCCTTAAGCGTTGCACAAGCTAGCACCTTCAACGGTAATGTTAGTGTCAGCGGCAGCAATACGCTTACCGTCGCCACTGGAGCCACCAGCCTCGGCGGCAGCCTTGGTGTGACTGGCGCTACCAGCCTGAGCAACAGTTTGACCGTAGCCGGCGCCACCACCATTGGCGGTAACACTTCAATTACTGGCGCCAGCACACTAACCGTCGGCACTGGCGCTACCAGCCTCGGCGGCAGCCTGAGCACCGCCGGAACGAGTACATTTACGGGCGCTTCCACCTTTAACGGCGGTATTACCGATGCTGGTAACTTTAGCCAAACTGGTACGGGTACGTTTAGTACAGGTACGGGCGCGGTTAGCTTAAACGGTAACACCAGCATTTCTGGCACCAACACCCTTACTGTCGGCACCGGCACTACTACGCTCGGGGGCTCACTTGGCGTGGCTGGTCTTACGACATTAAGTGGCGGCGCTACCATTACCGGAGCAACGAGCATTATCGGCGCTACCACCATCAACACGACCGGCACCGCCAGCACGACTATCGGCAATGCCGCCGCTGCTTTTAGCGTCGCCTCCAACGGTTTAAACATTACTAGCGCTGGTGCTCTCAGCGGCGTAACTGGTTATGCGCAGTCCAGCGGTAACTTCTTACAAAGTGGTGCTGGCAGCTTCGATACCGCCACCGGCGCGGTGTCACTCAACGGCGCAACAAGTGTCACCGGCAGCAACGCCTTTACCGTCGGTACCGGCGCCACCAACCTCGGCGGCGCACTGACTGCTACCGGGCTAGCTACTTTAAACGGTGGGCTCACAGTCACTGGCACGACGGCCATTAACAACGGCGGCACCGCTTCAACTAGCATCGGTAATAGCACGGGTACATTTAGTGTTCAATCATCAGCTCTTAACATATCCACCTCTGGTGCCCTGAGCGGAATTAGCGGCTACACCCAGACCAGCGGCAACTTTAGCCAGGCCGGCGTGGGTACATTTAGTACAGCTAGTGGCAATGTTGCCCTCAACGGCGCCACCACCATATCGGGCACGAATAACTTTACGGTCAACTCTGGCGCTGCCAGCCTGGGTGGCACTTTGGCTGTGGCCGGCGCGAGCACATTAAGCGGCAACGTTTCGGTTACTGGAGCTAGTACGCTTTCCGTCGGCACCGGCGCCACCTCACTTGGCGGTACGCTATCGGTTGCCGGTGCCACTACCATAAATGGCAACACCAGCATTACCGGCGCCAGCACCCTAACTGTCGGCACCGGCGCCACGACGCTCGGTGGCACGTTAGCGGTCACCGGCGCGGCCACTTTAAGCAGCACGCTTGCCGTTGCCGGCGGCAGTACCTTCACCGGCGCTTCAACCTTTAATGGCGGCATCACCGACACTGGCAACTTTGCCCAAACTGGCACCGGCTCCTTCAGCACCGGCACTGGCACGGTGACGCTTAATGGCAACACGACAATCAGCGGCACTAATACACTCACCGTCGGCAGTGGCGCCACAACTCTTGGTGGCTCACTTGGTGTTACCGGCCTAACTACCTTGAATGGTGGAGTAACCGTAACTGGTGCTACCAGTATTACTGGCGCCACCAGCATTAACACGACCGGCACCGCTAACACGGCTATCGGCAACGGTACGGGCAGCTTCAGTGTTCTTTCTTCCGGCCTAAACGTAACCGCCGCTGGCGCCCTCAGCGGTGTAACTGGCTACAGCCAGACCAGCGGTAACTTCTTGCAAAGCGGCACCGGTACCTTTGGCACCGGCACCGGTGTTGTTTCGTTGAACGGTGCAACCAGCGTTACCGGTGCCAACGCCTTTAGCGTCGGTACCGGTGCGACCAGCCTCGGCGGTACGCTAGGTGTCACCGGCACTAGTGGCTTCACCGGCGCCGCCACCTTCAACGGCGGCATCACCGACACCGGTAACTTTACCCAGACTGGCACTGGCAGCTTCAGCACCGGCACTGGCGCAGTATCACTAAACGGTGCGACCAACATCACTGGTGCCAACGCCTTCACGGTTGGCACGGGAGCCACCACGCTCGGCGGTGTGCTAAGCGTTAGCGGCACCTCTACTTTGAATGGCAACACTAGCGTTACCGGCATCAACACCTTTACAGTTGGCACCGGCGCCACCGCCCTTGGCGGTACACTAGTCGTCACCGGCGCCACTACACTAAACAGCACCTTGGGTGTAGCCGGTGTAACGACCCTTAGCGGCAACACCAGCATTACCGGCACTAGTACGCTAACCGTCGGCACCGGCGCCACCACGCTTGGTGGCACACTCGCAGTCAGCGGCGCCGCCGCGCTAAGCGGTACGCTAGCCGTAACTGGCGCCACTACGCTTAGCAGTACGCTTTCAGTTGGCGGCACCAGCACCTTCACCGGCGCCGCCACCTTCAACGGCGGCATCACCGACACCGGTAACTTTGCCCAGACCGGCACTGGCAGCTTCAGTACCGGTACCGGCGCCGTATCATTAAACGGCAACACCAGCATTACCGGCGCCAACACATTAACCGTCGGAACTGGCGCCGTAACCCTCGGGGGCACCCTTGGCGTAACAGGTCTTACTACGCTAAGTGGTGGTGCAACTGTTACCGGCGCAACCAGCATTACTGGCGCCGCTACCATCAACACCACCGGCACCGCCAGCACTGCTATTGGTAACGGCACTGGCAGCTTCAGCGTGGCTTCAAACGCCCTCAACATCACCAGCTCAGGCGCCATAAGCGGCGCAACCACCATTGGTCTAAGTGGTGCCATAAGCGGCGCGACTAGCGGCAACACTATTAACGGTCTGGTTATAAACGCCGGCGCCCTGAGCGGCGTCACTGGCTATAGCCAAACCAGCGGTAACTTTGCCCAAACCGGTACCGGCACATTCGCGACCGGTACCGGCGCAGTTTCGTTGAACGGCAACACCAGCGTACTTGGTGCCAACACCTTTACCGTCGGTACCGGCGCCACCAATTTGGGTGGTGTCCTTGGTGTAACGGGCGCCACTAGCCTTGGCAGCACGCTCGGTGTTACCGGCGTCGCAACCTTTGCCAGCTCGGCCAGCGTTCAGGGCGCTGCTGGTCTTACCCTCGGCTCTACTACCAACAACGGTCTACTCAAACTCCTTGACGGTACGGCTGATGGCTTTAACGCCAGCATATCCCTCGGCGGAGTCCTTGGTTCGAATCAAGCCTACAGTTTGCCGACTACCGGAGGCACCTTCTGTCTGAGCACCAACAACTGTAATTACCAGGCTCCTGGCGATTACGAGTTAACAACCGGTACCGACTTCGTCCGTAATCAAACTACGCTGCAAACCACAGCTAACTTCAACATTAGCGGCACCGGTATCGCCAGCGTCTTCCAGGCTGGTAGCTTCGACACCAACACCGTCGCCGTGCTCAGCCTTGGGGCAACCAACGCTACGGCGCTCACCGTTGCCAAGTCTGGCGTTACCACGACTGTTGCCGGCGCCCTCACCGTTACCCAAGCCAGCACCTTCAACGGCAACGTCAGTATTGCTGGCGCTAACACCCTTACTGTTGGAACTGGCGCTACAACTCTCGGCGGCACGCTTGGCGTGACCGGCGCGGCTAGCATTGGCAGCACTTTGGCTGTTACCGGCGCAACAACTTTGAGTAGTACTCTAGCTGTTACCGGCGCTGCCACCCTCAGCAGTACACTCGGCGTTACAGGACTGGCAACACTCAATGGTGGCGCTACGGTCAACGGCACGACGAGCATTACGGGCGCTACCAACGTCAACACGTCGGGCACCGCCGCAACCGCCATCGGTAACGCTACCGGTAACTTTAGCGTCGCCTCAAACGCCCTCAACATTACCAGCACTGGTGCCATCAGCGGTGTAACCACGCTCGGTCTTAGCGGCGCTATTTCGGGCGCCACCAGCGGCAACACAATCAATGGCCTCGTTATAAATAGCGGTTCTCTTAGCGGCATTACGGGCTACGCCCAAAGTAGCGGTAACTTTGCTCAGGCTGGCACCGGCACCTTCAGCACCGGCACCGGCGGGGTAAGTTTGAACGGCGCTACCAGTGTCACCGGCAGTAACGCCTTCAACGTCGGCACCGGCGCCAGCACGCTTGGCGGTACGTTAACCGTTGCGGGTCTGGGAACCTTTAACAGTGGCCTGACTGTTGCTACAGGCAACACCTTCACCAACGCCAGCAGCACCTTACTCAGCGCTATCGCCATCGGCAATCACCTCAGCGGTGGACCAATTGGTACTGCAGCCACCACGGTCGATGTCGCTACCACTTTCGACATTACACAGATTGTTCCGGGCCAGAACCTCAGCTTGCCGACCCCAACCAATGCCGTTTCGGGCCGCATTGCCTTCGTCAACAGCGCCGCCACTAACGTAACCTTTACAATGCACGGCACCACTGTCAACCCCGGCACCAGCGTCAACTTCATCTGGAACGGCAGCGCCTGGATTAACCCGAGTGCCAGCAGCTCGGGCGTGACATCCGTTGGCGCTGTCGATTCACAAACCAAGAGCGCCAACGGCGCCGTCATTAACGGCACCAACATTTACCTGCAAACCGCCGACGCCAGCAGTATTGGCTTAGTTAGCACTAGCGCCCAGACATTGGCCGGCGCCAAGACCTTCAACAACCTCTTGACCGCTAGCGCTGGCGTTACCGCCAGTGGTGGCGCCATTAGCTTAACCGGCAACGCTGCTTCTTCCTTCAGCACTACTGCCGGTGCCTTGTCACTAACTAGCGCAGCGGCCGCTACCTGGAGCACCGCCAGCGGTAACCTAACATTGCAGGCCGGCAGCGGCACCGTTTCGCTCGGTACATCCAATAACTTAACTGCGGGTGGGGCGCTGAGCATTACTTCTGGTGGTGCAACAACACTCAGTATTGATGCCGGTGGTGCCGCCAGCTTAAACCTTGGTGGTACCAACGCTACTGCCGTAAACATCGCTCGCACTGGTGTTGCAACGGCCGTAAATGGCAGCTTGACGGTGGCTCAGGCCGCTACCTTTAACGGATCAGTCAGCGTTACTGGGACCAACAACTTTAGCGTCGGCACCGGCACCACCACCCTCAGTGGCGTCCTCAATGTATCCGGCGCCGCCACACTCAGCAGCACGCTAGCAGTGCAGGGCGCCGGTGGGCTGACCTTGGGTGTTGCCAGCACCACCGATGGTCAATTGAAGTTTGCCAACAGCACCAACGCCAACCAATCCGTCGTAAATGCCTTTGCTCCAAGCGGCACCGGCGACGCTACCTACACGCTGCCAACACTACCTGGTGGCACCAGCGCCTACATTTGTTTGAACACTGGTAACTGTGCTGGTGCCGGCGGCGCAATTACCGGTTCTGGTACCAACAACTACGTGGCACGCTTTAACAGCAACAGCACCATTAACGCGTCCGGATTACTCTACGACGACAACACCTTTGTGGGCGTTAACACTACTAGCTACTCAGCAACTTTGGCAGTGCTTGGCGCTGCCGCCGCCAAGCCGGCCTTCTTGGCCCAGGCAACCGCCTCAGCTACCACACCTGTGGCCGTCATAAAGGGTGGTGCTACTCCTGGCGCCGGCGGCGATTTGCTACAACTTCAGAACTCAGCCGGAACGATTCTAGCTAAGTTCGATGCCACTGGCAACCTGAGCGCTGTTAACGGTACCTTTAGTGGTAACTTTGCTCAGACCGGTAGCGGCAGCTTTAGTACAGGAACTGGCGCAGTTTCACTAAACGGCGCCACTACTGCCAACGCCAACTTCAGCGTTAGCGGCACTAACACGCTAACCGTCGGAACTGGTGCCACCACCCTTGGTGGCACACTAGCTGTCACTGGCAGCTCTTCCTTTACTGGTGCTTCAACGTTCACAGGCGCCGCAACCTTCAACGGTGGCATAACCGATACCGGCACCTTCTCACAAACTGGCACGGGCAGCTTTAGTACCGGAACTGGCGCAGTTAGCTTCAACGGCGCCACTACTGCCAACGCCAACTTTAGCGTTAGCGGCACTAACACGCTAACCGTCGGAACTGGTGCTACCACCCTTGGCGGCACACTAGCTGTTACCGGTCTAACAACGCTAACTGGTTTGTTGACTACTAACGGCGGCATCACCGACACTGGCAACTTCAGCCAAACCGGCACCGGCACCTTCGGCACCGGCACCGGCGCAGTTTCACTAAACGGCGCCACTACTGCCAACGCCAACTTCAGCGTTAGCGGCACTAACACGCTAACCGTCGGAACTGGTGCCACCACCCTTGGTGGCACACTAGCTGTTAGCGCTGCAGCCACCTTAAACGGCACCCTTACCGTAACCGGTCAAGCGACGTTTAACAGCGACATCGCCGCCGCGGCCAACTTTGCCCAGACCGGTACTGGAACCTTCAGTACCGGCACCGGCGCGGTTAGCCTTAACGGTGCTACTACCATTAGTACGACCCTCAATGTCCAGGGCGCCGGCGGTGTAACCATCGGCGTAGCTGGAACCACCGCTGGCGTCCTCAAATTTGCTAACGCCACTAATGCTAACCAAACGCTGCTACAAGCCCTGGCGCCAACTGGCACCGGCACCGCTACGCTCAACATTCCTAGCGTCGCCGGCGGTTCAACCGACGAAATCTGTTTGAAATTCTCTGGTAACTGTGTAGGTTCCGGCGGTGGTGTTACTTCTACTGGTGGTAATCAGAATTACGTCACGAAGTTTACGAACGCCGGCGGTACTCAAATTGGTAATGCTAGCATCTACGACGATGGCAGCTTCGTCGGCATCAACACCCTTAGCAACAACGGCGCCTTCTCCGTCCAGGGCATTAGCGCTACCCAGACCACCTTATTTGCCCAAGCAACTGCCTCCGCGACAACTCCTGTTGCCGTTATAAAAGGTGGCGCTACTCCCGGCGTCGGTGGCGACCTATTGCAACTCCAGAACTCAGCTGGTAGCGTCTTAGCTCGGGTTGACGCCAGCGGCAACCTCAGCGCTGTCAACGGCAACTTCACTGGCGCCTTCTCCCAAACCGGCACCGGCACCTTCGGCACCGGCACCGGCGCCGTCAGCCTAAACGGCAACACCAGCATTACCGGTACCAACACCCTTACTGTTGGCAGCGGCGCCTCAATACTCGGCGGAACTCTTGGCGTAACCGGATTAACTACCTTAAGTGGTGGCGCTACTATCGCCGGAGCCACCAGCATTACTGGCGCCACCACCATCAACACGACCGGCACTGCCAGCACAACTATTGGCAACAGCGGCGCAGCCTTCAGCGTTGCCTCTAACGGCCTCAACATTACCAGCGCTGGTGCCCTTAGCGGTGTCAGCGGCTACAGCCAGACCAGCGGTAACTTTACTCAAACCGGCACCGGCACCTTCAGCACCGGTACCGGCGCCGTCAGCCTAAACGGCAACACTAGCATTTCCGGCAGCAACACCCTTACTATTGGCACCGGCGCTACTGCTCTTGGAGGTACCTTGAGTGTGACCGGCGCAACCAGCTTGGCCAGCACACTCGGCGTTAGTGGCATAGCTACGTTCGCTAATAGCGCTAACGTTCAGGGAGCTGCCGGCCTCGCCCTTGGCTCTACTACAAATAATGGTCTACTCAAGTTCTTAGATGGCACGGCTGATGGATTTAGTGCTAGTATCGCTTTGTCGGCTCCACTGACGTCAAATCAAAGCTATGTCTTACCATCAACTGGTGGTACCTTCTGTCTTAATTCAAATAACTGTAACTACCAAGCCGCTGGCAGTTACGAACTTACTACCGGTACCGATTTCATTCGTAACCAGACCACTCTACAGACCGTAGCCAACTTTAATATTCAAAGCGCTTCGGCATCGTCCACGACCGCCAACATACTAGGAGCAGCCGGGCAAACTGTCGATATCTTTACCGTCGGTACAAACGGTACTCCATCAATCTTCCGAGTTACTAATACTGGCCGAGCGGTCGATACGCTGGGAATTTCCCTAGGCGCATTTGCCACAAATGCAACTGGTACCGTTCTAGGCGCTCAAGCTACTAGCAGTACCTCTGTGGCTGCCGACATCCGCCAGTTCTCGAGTGGTCAAACAAGCAACTTATTAAACTTTAGCGATAATTCAGGCACACCACTAACCAGCTTCAACGCGTCTGGTAATCTGGTCTACCGTCAAAATGGAACTATTAGCGCTGGACAGATTGGTTCTAACAGCACCGGTTATAACCTGGGGATTAGTGCTGGACAGGGAGGTGCTACTAACAATAACGGCGGTACTCTTAGCCTAGATGGTGGCGCTGCCAGTGGTACGGGCACTCGTGGTGCAGTTGCAATTCAGGCTAGCGGCGGCGCTACAACTATTGGCGGCGCCCTTGGCGTAAGCGGCGCGATCTCAGGAGCTACTACTGGTAACACGATTAACGGTCTGATCGTTAACGGCGGCGCCATTAGTGGCATAACAGGTTATAGCCAAGCTAGTGGTAACTTCTCGCAAACTGGTGCCGGCAGCTTCGATACTGGTACTGGTACCGTCAGTTTGAACGGTGCTACTGTTGTTACGGGCACGAACACTCTCACGGTTGGCACTGGTGCGACAACACTAGGCGGCACGTTAACCGTTGGCACGGGCACCGTAACGCTTGGATCACTCGGCACCGGCCTCGTTCAAAGTAGCGCAACTGGAGTTCTATCTAGTGGTGCCGTCGACCGCAATAGCACCAATTTCTTTAATACCGCTCTCACGGTAGCTAACGGCGGCACTGGTGCTACCACCCTAACTGCTAAAGGCGTGTTGTACGGGAATGGTACGGGAGCCGTATTAGCTACTAGTTCAGTTGCCGGCGCCGTGCTTATCACAGACCCTACCACCAGCATCCCAAGCCTTAGCCAGACGTTACCAACTGCTGTCCAGGCCAACATCACTAGTACCGGCGTCCTGACTGCCGGCTCAATCGCCAGTGGCTTCGGCACAATTTCGACCACTAACAACATCACCACCACGGCAGCGGTGCAGGGCGGCACGCTCAGTATTGGCAGTGGCGCATTTGCGGTCAACGTCACCGGCGCAATCACCGCTGCAACTGGCATCACTACCAGCGGTAACTTCCTACAAACTGGTGCCGGCACATTTGGTACCGGCACCGGTGCCGTTAGCCTCAACGGTGCTACCAACATCAGCAGTACTCTAGCGGTGCAGGGCGCCGGCGGCATCACTGTTGGCGTTGCTGGAACCACGGCCGGCGTCATTACCTTTGCCAACGCCACCAACACCAACAAGACTCTCGTGAACGCTTTGGCTCCAACCGGTAGCGGTGACGCCACGGTTAATATCCCTAGCGTTGCTGCTGGTGTCACCGACCAGTTCTGTTTGAAGATCACCGGCAACTGTGGCGGTGGTGGTACCGGCGTAACCGTAACCGGCGGTGTCCAGAACTACCTCGCCAAGTTCAACAGCGCCACTGGTACCCAGATTGGCAGTGCCAGCCTGTATGACGACGGCAACTTCGTTGGCCTTGGCACCACTAGCAACAACGGCCTCCTTAGCATCGTCAGCGCCAGCGCTACCCAGGCCGCTATCTTCGCCCAAGGCGCCGCATCGGCTACTACCCCAGTCGCGGTTATAAAGGGCGGCGCAACACCTGGCGCCGGCGCCGACCTACTACAACTCCAGACTTCGGCTGGCACCATTGTTGCCAAGATTAGCGCTAGCGGCAACCTCAGCGTGCTTGACGGCAACTTCAGCGGCAACGTCGCCCAGACCGGCAGCGGCAGCTTTAGTACCGGCACCGGAGCAGTTAGCTTAAACGGCAACACCAGCATTACTGGAACTAACACCCTAACTGTTGGAACTGGCGCTACGGCTCTGGGCGGTTCACTCGGTGTCACCGGATTAACCAGCCTCAACGGTGGGGCTACTATTGCCGGAGCTACCAGCATCACCGGTGCGACCACTATCAACACGACCGGCACCGCCAACACTGCCATTGGTAACGCTACCGGCAGCTTCAGTGTCACCTCAAACGCCCTCAACATTAGCAGCGTCGGTGCCATCAGCGGTGTTAGCGGCTACAGCCAGACCAGTGGTAACTTTGCCCAAACCGGCACCGGCACCTTCAGCACCGGCACCGGCGCCGTCAGCCTAAACGGCAACACCAGTATTACCGGTGCCAACACCCTTACTGTTGGCACCGGCGCTACCACCCTCGGTGGCAGCCTTGGCGTAACCGGCGCCGCTACCTTTAGCAGTACCTTAAACGTTGGCACCAGCGCTACCACTCTTGGTGGTACGCTGACCGTCGCCGGTGCAACCACCTTCAACGGTGCTGTCAGTATTTCAGGTACTAACGCCCTGACTGTTGGCACTGGCACTGTAACGCTCGGCTCGCTAGGAACTGGATTAGTCCAAAGCAGCGCCACCGGAGTCCTATCCAGCGGCTCCGTCGACCGCAACAACGCCAGCTTCTTCAACACCGCTCTCAGTGTGGCCAACGGTGGTACTGGCATTAATACGCTCGCTGCCAACGGCGTCCTTTACGGTAATGGCTCGGGCGCTATACAGGCCACTGCTGCCGCCGCCAACAGTATTCTAGCCACCAATGGCACTAGCGTTCCTGGATTGACTCAGACGCTGCCTACGGCCGTCCAGGGCAACATAACCAGTACCGGTATTCTGGCCGCTGGTTCGATTGCTTCTGGCTTCGGCACTATAGTTACTGCCAACAACATTACTACCACTGCAGCTGTCCAAGGCGGTACCGTTACGGCCACTGGCGTCCTCAGTGGTAACAGCCTCAGCATCAACGCCGGTGCCTTTGCGGTTTCCAGTACCGGCGCGATTACGGCTGCTACCGGCATCACTACCAGTGGCAACTTTAGCCAAACCGGCACCGGCAGCTTCGGCACCGGCACTGGCGCTGTTAGCTTAAACGGCGCTACCATCGTTACTACCGGCAATAACTTTAACGTCACCAATGGCACCTCCAACTTCGGTGGCGCCGTGAACGTTCAAAGCGCTGCCGGCCTGACGCTTGGCGTTGCTAGCACGACGACTGGTAAGCTCACTTTTGCCAACAGCACCACCGCTAATCTGGCTACGCTTCAGATCGCCGCTCCTACCGGCACCGGTACGGCTGCTTATACGCTGCCAAGTATTGCTGGCGGCACCAGCGACGAAATTTGTGTGAAACTAGCCGGTAACTGTGCCGGTAGTGTCAGCGCCACGGGTGGTCAGGCCAACTACGTTGCCCGCTTTACCAACGCCAGCACCCTCGGTATTGGACAACTCTTCGACAACGGTAGCTTCGTCGGCGTCAACACTAACACCAACAGCGGTCAGTTAAGCATCCTCAGCAGCGGCACTACCCAAGCGGCTATCTTTGCTCAAGGCGCCACTAGCGCTACCACGCCTGTAGCCGTCATTAAGGGCGGCGCTACTCCAGGTATTGGCGGCGACCTGCTGCAGCTACAGACCTCAGCCGGCTCGGTTGTGGCTAAGATTGATGCCAGCGGTAACTTCAGCGGCGCCGGCGGTAACTTCAGCGGCGCCGTATCTATTAGCGGCACCAGCACTCTTACTGTTAGCACCGGCGCCGTCACCCTTGGCTCGCTCGGCGCTGGACTAGTCCAAAGCAGTTCAGCGGGTGTCCTTAGCAGCGGCGCCGTCGACCGCAACAGCGCTAGCTTCTTCAACACTGCGCTTACCGTTACCAACGGTGGCACCGGCGCTGGCACATTTACGACCAACGGCCTTGTCTTCGGTAACGGTACGGGTGCCTTGCAAGTAACCGCCGCTGCCGCCAACAGCATCTTGGCCACCAACGGCACTAACGTTCCAGGCCTTACACAGACTCTGCCAACCGCCGTTCAGGGCAACATCACCAGCACCGGCGCCCTAGCAGCTGGCTCAATCGCCACCGGCTTTGGAGTCATTAGCACTGCCAACAACATCACCACAACCGCTGCTCTCCAGGGCGCTACCGTTACGGCTACCGGCGTCCTCAGCGGTAACAGCTTCAGCATTAACGCTGGCGCCTTCGCCGTCTCCAGCACCGGCGCCATCACGGCTGCTACCGGCATCACTACCACAGGAAACTTCAGCCAAACGGGTGCTGGCACCCACAGTACCGGCACCGGCGCCGTCAGCTTGAACGGTGCCACCAGCATCACCGGCACCAACACCCTTACGGTTGGCAGCGGCGCTACTGCTCTTGGCGGCACGTTGAGCGTAGCTGGCGCTACCACCTTTAACGGTGCGGTTTCAGTCTCTGGAACCAACAACTTCACTACCGGTATCGGTAGCGTTACGCTTGGTTCACTAGCGGCCGGCGTCGTTCAGAGCAACGCCAGCGGACTCCTTAGCAGCAGCGCCATCGACCGCAACAGCGCTACGCTGCTTACCAACACGTTGTCTATCGCCAACGGTGGTACCGGTGCCACTACCTTTGCCACCAACGGTATTCTGTACGGCAACGGCGCGACTAATATCCAGGCAACCGCCTCGGCCGCCAACAGCATCTTGGCTACCAATGGTACTAGCGTACCAGCGCTAACTCAGACTCTGCCAGCCAATGTTCAAGGCAACATTACGACCACCGGTGCTCTTAGCGCCGGCTCAATCGCCAGCGGCTTCGGAGTTATTTCAACCGCCAACAACATTACTACCACCGCCACGATTCAGGGTGGCACCGTCAACGCTACCGGCGTCCTCAGCGGTAACAGCCTTAGCATAAACGCTGGCGCCTTTGCGGTTTCCAGTACCGGCGCCATCACCGCTGCTACCGGCATTACTACCAGCGGCAACCTCAGCCAAACCGGCACCGGCAGCTTCAACACCGGCACCGGCGCAGTTAGCCTCAACGGTACTACCAC
Source organism: Candidatus Saccharimonadota bacterium (assembly GCA_014378615.1). Classification (GTDB taxonomy): domain Bacteria; phylum Patescibacteriota; class Saccharimonadia; order Saccharimonadales; family UBA4665; genus UBA4729. Next base: position 42,135 of record JACMNI010000047.1, read on the forward strand.
TGTTACCACCGGTAACAACTTTAACGTTACCAATGGCACGTCTAACTTCGGCGGTGCTGTAAACGTCCAGAGCGCCGCTGGGCTTACTCTCGGCACGGCCAGCACAACTACAGGTAAACTGACTTTTGCCAACGCTGGCAGCGCTAGCCTAGCCGTTATTCAGGTCGGGGCTATCACTGGCGCAACTGGTACTGGTACTTACAACGTTCCTGGTATCGCCAGCGGCGCTACCGATGAGTTCTGTCTGCGCTATTCCTCAAACTGTGGCGGTGTAACTGCTACCGGTGGCACCCAAAACTATGTTGCTAAGTTTACTAACTCCAGCACCCTCGGTATTGGTCAACTCTTCGATAATGGCAGCTTCGTCGGCGTCAACACGACTACCAATAGCGGCCAGTTAAGCATCCTCAGCAGCGGCGCTGCCCAAGCGGCTATCTTTGCTCAGGGCGCCGCCAGCGCTACCAGCCCGGTAGCTGTCATTAAGGGCGGCGCTTCACCTGGCATCGGCGGCGACTTGTTGCAACTCCAGAACTCAGCTGGCACCGTGGTCGCTAAGGTTGATGCCAGCGGTAACCTCAGCGCTGTAAATGTAAACGTATCTGGTGCTTTTGCTCAGACCGGCACCGGCAGCTTCAGCACCGGCACCGGCGCAGTGTCAATTAACGGCGCTACAACCATTGCTGCTGCCACGACTATTAACGGCACCAACCCGCTCACCGTTGGCACTGGTACCGTTACTCTAGGTTCATTGGGCGTCGGCCTAGTAAAGAGCGACATCATCGGCGTCCTAAGTAGCGGCACCGTCGACCGCAACAGCGCCAGCTACTTCAACACCACGCTCAGCGTCGCCAACGGCGGCACCGGCGCCACAACGCTCGCTTCCAACGGAATTTTATTCGGCAACGGTACTGGCGCCTTACAAGCTACGACTTCACTCGCCGGCGCTGTACTAGTTACCGATGCCACCACCAGCATCCCAAGCCTCAGCCAAACTCTACCTGTCGCCGTTCAGGGCAACATTACTAAGACCGGCGCTCTAGCTGCCGGTTCAATCGCCACTGGCTTTGGCGTAATTAACACTGCTAGCAGCATTACAACTTCGGTTGCCCTCCAAGGTGCGACTGTTAACGCAACCGGCGTCCTCAGCGGTAACAGCCTCAGCATCAACGCTGGCGCCTTTGCCGTCTCCAGCGCTGGCGCGATTACGGCTGCTACCGGCATTACTACCAGCGGCAACCTCAGCCAAACCGGCACTGGCAGCTTCAGCACCGGCACCGGCGCAGTTTCCCTGAACGGCGCTACTACAGTAAGCTCGACGCTAGCCGTTCAAGGCGCCGCTGGCCTAACCCTCGGTGTTGCCGGTACAACTGCCGGTACGCTCAACTTTGCCAACACATCTAACACTAACGTCGGCAGCCTACAGATTGCCGCACCTAGCGGCACCGGCACCGGCAGCTACTCTATTCCTAGCATCGCCGGCGGCACCAGCGACTTCATCTGTGTTAAGCTCATCAACAACTGTGCCAGCGTTACCGCTTCTGGTGGAACCGCTAACTACGTCGCTCGCTTCACGGGAGCTAATGCTCTTGGAATTGGCACTCTATACGACAACGGCAGCTTCGCCGGTGTAAACACCGCTACTAACAGCGGTACCCTCAGCATCCTAAGCAGCGGCGCTACCTCGGCTGCCGTCTTCGCTCAGGGCGCCGCCAGCGCTACCACCCCTGTAGCAATTATTAAAGGTGGCGCAACCCCAGGTGCCGGTGGCGACCTGGTTCAGTTCCAGACCTCAGCTGGCGCATCAGTTGCTAAGATCGACGCCAGCGGCAACATTCTTGGCGCCAGTTTTGACACCGTCGGCGCCGGCGTCCTAAACATCGGCACCACCAACGCTACCAGCATCGCCCTCAAGCAGAACACCACCGTTACCGGTACGCTCAGTGTCAGCAATGGCCTGAGCGTAACCGCTGGAGCCAGCAGCTTTGCCGGTGCCGTAAGCCTGACTAACGGCAATAACTTAACGGTCGGTACCGGTGCAACCTCTCTTGGCGGCACCTTAGCCGTTACGGGTACCGGTACTTACACCGGCTTGCAAACCTTTAACGGTGGCGTTACCGTCGCTAACAACAGCGCCTTTGCCCAGACCGGCACCGGCACCTTCAGTACCGGCACCGGCGCCATTAGCCTCAACGGCGCTACCACAATTGGCAGCACCCTAAACGTCAGCGGCGGCACCGTCACCGTTGGCTCAACTGGTCAATTCACTATTGGAACTAATGGCAACGTCGCAACCAGCGGCTCAGTGCTTGGCGCCAGCTTTGACGTCAACGCTGCCGGTGCACTCAGCCTCGGCACCACTAACGCTAATAGCATTGCCCTCATGAAAAACACCAGCGTTACCGGCACTCTAGCCTTTAGTGTCCTCGGCGCTGCCGGTTCAACTCAGGTTTGTCAGAACGCCAGCAACCAGCTCAGCAGCTGTTCCGTAACCTACGAAGCCACTACCGGTACCGATTTTGTCCGTAACCAGACCGCCCAGCAAACCGGCGCTAACTTCAACATCCAGGCCCGCGCCAGCAGCGTGGCAGCTACCATTCAGGGCGCCACTGGTCAGGATATTGCCAACTTTGTCAGCAGTGGCGGTGCTACCGTAGCCAAGATTGACGCCAGCGGTAACTTGACCGCCGTTCAAGGTACCTTTAGCGGCGCTGTCAACGCCAATGGTGGCGTCTTCCTCGGCGCCAACCAAAACCTATCATTGGCAACTGGCACTGGCATCATCACTCAGGGCTACAGCAACACCACCGGCTCTGCTAACACTACTACCGTCGCCAACACCGGTACTACCGGTGCTAACAGCGTTAACGCCATCAACCTAAGCCTGAGCGGTTCGGCCAACGGCACCGGCAGCAACACTACCACCGGCATCAACCTTGGTAACGTCGCGGCTCTATCGGGCAACGCCTTTACGGCCTTCAAGGTCGGTACTGGCTACGCCGATATCCTCAGCTACAACGGTACCAGCATCATCAACGGTTCTGGCCAGCTAAACCTCAGTCAAGTTACCAACACCCTTGGCGTTGCTAACGGGGGTACCGGCACCACCAGCCTGACCACCAACGGTATCCTGTTTGGAAATGGTACCAGCGCTATCCAAGCCACCGCCGCAGCTGCCGACAGCATCTTGGCTACCAGCGCCACTAACGTACCTGGCCTCACCCAGACGTTACCAACGGCCGTCCAGGGCAACATCGTCAAAACCGGTGCTCTAGCCCTCGGCTCGATTGTTTCAGGCTTTGGTACCATCAACACCGGCAACACCATTACTACCAGTACTACCTTGACTGGTGGCGTCGTCAATGCCACTACTGGCTTCACCATTGGTGGCGCCGCCGCTACTGGTCAATTCCTACGCGGCAATGGCACCAACTTTGTCAGCAGCACTATTGCCGGTACCGACATTGCTGGTACTCTGTTTACCGTTGCCGGCTCAGCTGGCACCGCCCAGAACGTTGCTGGTGGAGGCACCGTATCTATCCTTAAGGGAACAAGCAACAACCTAACCACTACCGCCAGCGCCACTAACACCCTTACTGTCGACATCATCAGCAACCCAAGCTTTAGCGGCGCTGTTACCAGCACCGCTAGTACTACCGGTTTGGTCGCCAGCGGCGCGCCAGTTGCCGGCAGCGGCATCACTTCGTTACTGCAACTTGGTGGCGCTATTGCCGCTGGCAACGTCAGCGCTAACGGCGGTACCTACTTCGGAATCAACCAGCCAGCTACTGGCGCTGGCTCGGCCGCCGACTTCATTAACTTCCAGAACAACAATGTCGTTAAGTTGCAGGTCAGCAGCGCTGGCTTAGTCAACGCTGCTGGTGGCTTTGCCGTCGGCGCCAATACTGGCGTTTCTGCCACTTGTTCTACGGGCTTCGGCATGACCGGCAGTACGTTTACCGGCGGTATCTTGACCACTGGGACTTGTAGCCAAACAGTTGCCACTCTCCAGTCGGCCTACACTGCATCTGGTTCAACTAACCCACAGATCCTGCTCAGCTCAGCTAACGGCGGAATAAAGATCCAAGACGGTACTACGCCAGTTACCGGCAACTTACTCCAGATTTCCAACAACGGCGGCACAACCAACTACTTTGGCGTTAGCAGCAGTGCCGTAACCGTTATTGGATCCCTCAACGTAACCGGCGGTTACACGCAATCTGGTACCGCCAGCAACACCTTCCTCGGCGCTACAACCTTCAGCGCTGCCGGCACCGGTGCCAGCGTTACCAACGGCTTCGCCGTCGGCACGAGCAACCAGTTTACCGTAGGTGGCACCGGTAACGTCGCTACTAGCGGTACATTTGCTCAGACCTATAGCACTGGCGCCACTGGCACCACTAACGTCAACAGTGTTAGTGCTACTAGCACCAACACCTCGGCTACCTCGGCTACGGTTAACGCCCGCAGCATAAGCTTGACGGGTACCACTAACACTTCAGGTGGCACGCCGAATATCTTAAACGCGGTTAACCTAACCAACGTCGCGCCACTCACCGGCAACCAATTTAACGGTATCGTTATCGGTTCTGGTTACGACAACCCAATCACTATTGCCGGCAACTCAGTCTTCTCGGCTACCGGCATTATTCAGAACGGCGCCTTTGCTACCGGTACCACTTACAGCAACATCACTAAGATTGGTACCGTTACGGCTGGTGTCTGGAACGCTTCGACAGTTACCGCCGCTTATGGTGGTACCGGTTCCAGCGCTATCCCAACTAATGGACAGCTCTTAATCGGTAATGGTACCGGTTACACGGCCGCTAGCTTGACGACTGGTGCAGCCAGCGGCTTAACCCAGACCGCTGGTGCCGGCAGCCTCGGCTTGGCCGTCAACTTTGGTAGCGGTGCCAACCAGGTTGCCGCTGGTAACGCTAGCATCACCTGTGCTTCCGGTACTGGTAACCTAACCGGTGGTGGAACCGTTATCTCTGTCGGCGCTGGCGGCACTTGTGGCGCTATCAGTACCGTCGCTAACCCATCGTTCAACAGCCTTACTATCGCCAACACCACTAACACCAACACCGCGCTACTCGTTCAAAACGCCAGTGGCTTCAACTCGATGACCTTCGATACCGTCAGTGGTACCCTAAAGGTCTGGGACACCAGCGTTGCTGGAACTCCAACTAACTACGCATCAGTCAGCTACGCCAACAATACCGCCGTCTTTGCAGCTTCTAGCGGCGTTACCCAAGTCGGTGCTACTTCAGGCAACGTTACGGTTCCGCTCACCAACGCCGGCGACAACTTCCTCTACACCAAGACCAATACCGTCTCGGCCGCCTACAGCACTAGCGAATTCACTATCCAACGCGTGGTAACTGGTGGCGCCAATGCCCTTACCGGCCAAGTCTTAAAGGTCGAAAACCGCTCAACCGGAACCAACGACTCTGCCGCCGTTCTCTACGTAAACCAAAACAACACCAGCGCGACTGGTAACGTGGTTCAGGTTCAGTCTGGTGCAACTACCAACTTGTTAACCCTCGATACCGCCGGTAACTTAAACGTCAAGAACGGCTACCAGGTTAACGGTGTAGCTGGAACTAACTTGACCTGTACCGCAGGCGCCGGTCTCACTAACGCGGTTATCGCCGGCGGTATCGTTACCAGTGGTACATGTTCTGGTGGTACCGGTACACTCCAGACCTCTTACGCCAACGACACCAATACCAATGCGCAGATCCTCACTACTTCTGCTTCTAAGGGTATCCTTTTCAAGGCTGGTACCGGCTTCGATCAGATAGGACTCTTCAAGGTTCAGAACGCCGCCGGTAACAATATGTTTAGCATCGATTCTAGTAACTCCCGCGTCATCGTCGGTACCGGCGCAACTGGCGGTACAGCGCCAACCACATTGGTACTCGATAACAAGACTTCAGTTGGTGACCCAACTGGTGTCAGCGGCGCCATGTACTTCAACAGCGCCACCGGCTCATTCCGTTGTTACCAAAATGCTGCTTGGCAGAGTTGTGGTCCGCAAACAGCCAAGGCAACTGCCGATACGCCGAACAGCACCACGACCGCTACCAACATATCAGGCCTAAGTTTCACTCTGGCAGCTAACACCGACTACTCATTCAAGTGTACGCTTATCTACCAGGCCGCTGCGACTACAACCGGTATCCGATTTGGTTTAACCGGTCCAACCGCTCCGACTGCTGTAGCAGCTACGGCTTCCATCTGGAACACTACTGCTGCAACGGCTGCGCCAACATCTGTAGCTTACAATGCCTATACAACGACCCTAACTCTTGGAACGACTAGCGTAGCCGCAGCGGCCGCCAATTATCCGGTAACAATGGACGGTGTAATCCGTAACGGTACAACTGGAGGCGCGTTCGCATTGCAGTTTGCATCATCTGTTGCAGCCGCCTCAACCGTAAAGGCCGGCAGCTCTTGCCAGTTAACCCAGCTATAACATTAGTATTTGTGTAACGATTGGAATACCTGCCCGAGTTGGGCAGGGTCCATCGTCGTAGGCCCGCTCATAAATATCCAGTTATCGTTAACTATCTGACTAATGATTAAATTGTTTTCAGATATTCCAGCCTGACCCTGGCCATACTGATTAGTTAAAGTCTGCTTATTTTTTATGCGCTGTAAAAAACTAGTCAGGTCAAAGTTTTTGGGTACTACTTGTTCGCTGACAAATACCTGATTATTGTCGGGCGTTTGCACCTTATACGTGAGTACGCCTTCCTGCCAGGCGTAACTGTTCTGATCTACAATAACGCCACGGCTTTTATCGGGCAGATAAGCAGGAAAGGTAATCTGTCTTGCGATGGGGGCGGGCAGGGGACTCCTATTGTTGTTTACCAATAATAAGGCTGCCGCAACGAGCAGTCCTGCCACCACTAAACCGCCTATAACCCAAGTTCGCCACGACTGCTTTTTAGTGGTTCTTAAAACTCGATTTGCTTGCGGAATAGGCGGCGTAACTGGTGCTTTTTGGGCCGGCACAGTTCGGTAGTACTGGCTACCACGACTAACATACCCCTCACGTTGCCTCTGATCCATAGCTTTAAGTATACCTTTACCGTTGCCGATTAGGTATAATTATTATGGTTATATATATGAAATTCAAACGCTCTAAAGAAAAACGGTCAGGATTACGCAAACGGCTGCTCGCTGGACTGTTTGCAGTGGGATTGATAGTCGGCATTCTGGCGACTCAACTCTATAATCCCGCGAAGGCTTCGGCCGGTATAAGTTATCTGGGGCAAAGCACCGCTACTGTTCCTACGGCTGCGGCTACTATAGCCATAACTACGCCCGCCGGCATCGCGGCCGGCAATACTCTCATTGCCCAAATCATGGCGTTACCGGGGCAGGCAAACTCGGTGGCGATTACGGCGCCAAGCGGCTGGACGCTTATCGGCACTTCACCTTCGGCCAACAAGTACACGATGAGCCTGTATTACCATGTCGTCGCATCGGGTGATCCAACCAGCTACAGCTGGTCATTTTCACCGAACTCGACGGCTACCGGCGGCATCACGGCTTTTTCCGGTGTCGCCACGGCTAGCCCGATCGACGTAACCACCTCACAAGCCAACGGCACCTCAACTTCGCATAGCGCTCCATCGGTAACGGCATCATATAGTAACGGTGTAGTCGTGCCGTTTTGGGGGTTTCAGGCGGGCATACCAGCTACCTCAATCGACGCTAGCTTAACCAGTATTTGGAATACCGATAACACCGTTAACAGTGGTATAGCCAGTGGCTACGTCCAGTTGACCAATGCTGGTGCGACCGGCACCTATACTGCTACCACTGCGACTTCGACGCCATCGTTGGCGCAAACCATCGCCCTGCAGCCCGCCGCCGCGGCCGCCGGTGTGCAGTATGTGGCGGTCACGGCGCCCGCGCTCTGCGTCTCGTGTACCAGTATTAGCGCCGTCATGCCGACAGGCTGGAAGAGCGGTGATCTGTTTATCACAAGTGTAGCTTGGAACACCAACACGGCAACAATAACGACTCCAAGTGGTTGGGCTCAAATAGATTCTAATATTACTACCGGTAGTTTTGCCCAAGCCGATTACTACCGGTATGCCAGTACTGGTGACCCAAACAGCTATAACTTCGCCTTTAGTGGTACCGTAAACAACGCCATGATATCAACTGTCGAGTTTCAGGGTGTGGATCAAACGAACCCAATTGACGTATCTGGAACCGCGCTCAGTGCCAGTGGTTCAACCCACGCTGCACCGAGCGTAACGACCACGGTCGCCCAAGATATGCTGTTCGACATTTGGTCGTGGAACACCGGTACCAATGCCACCGCCATTACAAACACTATGACAAAGATTTGGGACGCCCAGAGCGGTAACGCCAGCACTAACGTATCGAGTGCGGCCGGTTACGAACTGGTGGGTCTGGCCGGAGCAACGGGCACCCGTACCGTGACAAGTGGTCGTACCGCCATTGCCATGATGCACAGTATCGCTATTAAGCCGGCCCTACCAGCGCCACAATTACTGGCTCCGGCTAACGCATCGCACCCCAGTTTGACGCCCACCTTTCAAATGGTAAGTGCAACCTTGGTAGGGAATCTGCAGTATATTATTCAGCTTTGTTCCACCAATAACTGCGCTCCCGGTACAATTTTAACCACCTACGATCAAACGCTGAGTCAAGCCGGCTGGACAGGTCAAAACGCCAATGCAGGCACAGCTTATATAGCTGCCTCAGATATTAGCAGTTCTACTACAGCGACTTACACGGCGCAGACGCCGCTTACGGAATGCACCACTTATTATTGGCGGGCTAGAGGCTATGACCCCTCGATTACCCAGGGTTATAACTATTCTCAGACCCGTTCCTTTAGCACTAGCTGTCGTCCGTCTGCCCCCACACTATATACGCCAACGGCGGGGCAGACGGGCGTCCGCTTGCTGCCAGAATTCAAGCTTGCCAGCACCGACTTAGACAACGATTATGTTAAATACAAAATAGAGTTTTGTAGCAATAGTAGCTGCAGTGCTATCATCAACATCTGGGATCAGACGCTAAGTCAAACCAACTGGACCGGGCAGACGGCCAATAGTTTTACGGCTTATAATACCGATGCAACTACGGTCAGCCTTTCAAATCCAGCGGTATATACTGTCAGCTCTAACTTAACGGGCAATACCCAGTACTGGTGGCGCGCCTACGCCATCGACCCATTAGGAACTAACACTTGGAGCTCAGCTTCGGCTATTCAATCATTCACGACTAACCTGTCAGAAACCCGTATTTTAGAGGGCCGTTTACTCCAGACCACTATTCTCTAGCCGCACTAAGCATGCAAGCTGGCAGCAGGCCCTACTATGTGCCTGGACACAGACTTTCTGTATCTGAACGAATGACCAAGCGTACCACAAAATTTATCCACAGTTATCTTCTTAAAAGTCCTTTACAATATGTGTTTGCGCGCTCTATAATAAGCATTAGATCTTAAAGAAAACCAAAAACCAGATCAAACAAAAAATGAACACAATTAGAACTCACCCAACAACAACACCGTGCGGAGCTTTCCCGTAAGGCACGCTTGTAATTATGCCGGTGGGCAACGAAACAAAAAACCAACAGTAGTTAGAACAAAATAAACAAAAAGGGCAGAACACATGAAGCGCGACAAAAAGAAGCAAGACGACCGATTATTAAAGCAATTGTCCCGTCACGAAAGAAAACAACAGGAAGAGCTGAGAAAACTTATTCTGAGCGACAAATTGTTCCAATTCGTGTGAGCCCACAACAAAAAAACAAACATACCAAGCGCCAGGTCCAAACTGGCGTTTTTTAATGGTCAAGCATAAGCAGAATAATACTAGTACTAAACGGCTACCTAACAGATGAGCTCAATAACGTACTTGCAAGTTTTGACTATGAAAATGCTATACTACTGGTAAGCATATGACACAAAAAATAATTGCGGTCGTGAATCAAAAGGGGGGCGTTGGTAAGACAACGACAACTATTAACGTGGCGGCCCAGCTAGCGGCCGCTGGTAACAGTGTGTTACTGGTAGATCTCGACCCTCAAGGGAACGCAACCAGCGGACTCGGGATTGCCAAAGACCAAGCAGTTACCATGTATGAATTACTCTGCCATGGTCAACAGTTGGCCGTCGCCGTCCTAGAAACCAATGTCGCACAATTATACCTCGTACCTAGTAACACCAATTTAGCTGGGGCAGAAATAGAATTGGTCGACCGTGACCGTCGTGAGTACGCGTTACAAGAAGTTTTAGCCGTAGCCGATTACGATTATATTATTATTGATTGTCCGCCATCGCTCGGATTGCTCACTATCAATGCACTAACGGCCGCATCCTTGGTGCTCATGCCGGTTCAGGCCGAATATTACGCGCTCGAAGGATTGAGTCAATTATTAAATACCGTCCAAGCCGTCAAGCATAGTACCAATCCGCAACTTGAACTACTTGGTGTGGTCCTAACTATGTACGATAAACGCACCAGCCTAAGTGAACAAGTTCGTGAGGAAGTCAAAAAGTTCTTTGGCGACAATTTGTTCAAAACTGTCATTCCACGCAATATTCGTTTAGCCGAGGCACCAAGTTACGGTAAAACAATTTTTGAACACGATAAGTGGAGCAAGGGCGCGCGCGCCTACAAAGCGCTCGCTAAAGAAATTTTAGCCCGAACAAATTATTAAACTAGTTACGACAGCTGCGTTAAAATCTTGGCTAGCTCGTCGTCGGAAGTGAATGTGATCTCCAAACGACCGCCTTTAGCGGTGCGCTTAACATGAACTGGTGCGCCAAGGTGTTTTGATAACGCTTTTGTAGCTGGTGTTTCGGTTTGCACGCGTTCGCGAACCGCAGTGGGTTCTTTGACGCCAGCTTTCAAGCTGTTTACGTAGCGTTCGGCTTGGCGAACGCTCCACCCATGCGTTACGATGGCGGCTAACAAATTGGCTTGTTCTTTAGCCTGTCCCTTAAGTGCCAAGATGGCCCGAGCGTGACCTTCGCTAATCTCGCGTGCGGCCAGGGCAGCTTGGGCCGGTTCTGGTAATTGCAGCAAACGTACTAAGTTGTTTACCGTAGATGGTGCTTTTCCAAGGCGTTTGGCGATGGCCTCGTAGGCAATCGAAAATTGATCATGCAAGCGGTGCAGACTAACGGCTTGTTCGAGCGGGCTGAGGTCAACGCGCTGGACATTCTCTACTAAAGCTATTTCTAGTTGCTGTAATTCTTTAAGGCTGCGTACAATTGCCGGCACGGTTTTGAGCCCGGCCAGTTTAGCGGCGCGCCAACGGCGTTCGCCGGCAACAATCTGATACTTCTTATTTCCAAGGGTACGGACTACTAATGGCAACAAAATGCCGTGTTCGCGAATCGATTCGCCAAGTTCAGTTAAGGCTTTTTCGTCAAAGTGACGGCGCGGTTGCTGGGCGTCGGCCACCACGTCATCGACGCTGAGCTTTTGGATACGCTCGTCGTCGTTTGGCAGTAATAAGGTTTTGTCGAACGTTTGGGGTAACAGGGTATCAAAGCCCCGACCGAGTCCCCGTTTTGGTGTTTGGCTCATTATGCTTATAGCGTAGCATATGCCACCCCGGTTACACTAGAAAGTCTTAATTTGATTAGTGGGGAAAACCCGAACCACTAATTTACCAATGACCTGGTTGGCGCTAATTGGGCCAAACGAACGGGAATCGAGCGAATCAGGTCTATTATCACCACAGACAAATAACTGATTCGGCTTGATAGTAACATCTATATCACCAGAGGTAATTGGGAAATTAGGATACGCATAGCCAAGAGTTTTATCAGGCTGAAAGCCATCAGGGTTTTGCTTATTGAAGATGGTCAGCGTGCCATTCTGGACGACAACTCTATCGCCTGGCAGCCCGACCACACGCTTAATAAGTTGCTTGCTGTCCTCTTGGCCAAATTGGCCTAAGCCACTTTCAGTGAATACGATAACGTCGCCGCGGTTTGGAATGTAAGCATGATGTGTCAGACGGGCCCACGTACGAGGCACTTTCCATATAATGAGTTTATCTTGGTTCTGTAGCGTCTGCTGCATGCTAGGGCCATCGACTTGATAGGAACGGAAAACAAACGCAATCATTAGTAAGGCAACTAATAACGCCGTAACTAAGATACCGACTGTAGAGAAGAAATCTTTCAAGCCGGACGGGCCGTCATCGTTGGCTGACATTGGCTCCATTGGCGGCAGCGGGGTTACTCGCGGCGGCTGTAATGGTTGCGGTGATTGCACCCCATTGGGCACAGCCAGCGGGTTCCCGCCAGGGGCGGGAGTGAGGGTACCGTTAACGGGTTGTTGGCCCGGATTATTATTAGTGTCCATTAATGGTCAACTATACCACAGCTGGGCGCAGGCGTTGTTAAATAATCGTTAGCGGTTTACAGATTAAGCGTTAACACGTTATACTGACCTCACTAGAGATGGATAGTTCGCGATATAAGCGGCGTGAAATACAAACAAGACGCCATATAACAAACGAATACCGAGGGCCAGTGGCCGCTCGGCCCGTTCGTTTAGTCGATGCCGTTATTGCTGGTCTACCACCATTACCAAAAGCTGCCGCCTCGCCGGCGCAGCCGGTGTATGCCGCGCAACCCTTAATTAACCCTATCGACCAAGCTCGTCGGCCGGAAATCTTAGCACCCCGGCCGACAGCACCTCGCGCGGCTCCAGCGGTCGCGGTCGACGGCTTACCAGGCCGCCGGCTACCAATTAGCATGGCTGTTCCTGGTGGTCCAAGCCCGGGCAAAGCCGCCGGCGTTAAAGTTTTAAAGAGTAAATGGCGCCTCGCCCGTCGCTGGGCGTTTCGCAGTACGGCTATTGTTATGGTGCTCGTTATCGCTTCGGGTGGCCTAATAGTTTCTCAAGGCTGGCTTAAAGCCCGCAAAGTCTTCAAGGGTGGCACCACATCGGCGGCGGCATTGCAACAAGATGTCAATCCAAGCTTATTAAAGGGCGAAGGTGACGGGCGTATAAACATACTACTGCTCGGTCGCGGCGGCGGTAATCACGACGCCCCCGATCTAACCGACACCATCATGCTGGCCAGCATTGACCCGGTTAACCACACGGCTACCTTATTGAGCATTCCTCGCGACATGTGGGTTTCGGTCCAGGGCGCTGGCTCCATGAAAATAAATGCCGCCTGGGAAACCGGTAAGTACAAATTCCTCGGTAAAATTACCAACGATAATTCTAATCCACAAGCTACTCTGGCCGGTTTCACTACTGTCGATCAGGCCGTCGAAAGTGTCATTGGCGTTCCAATTCACTACAACGTACTGGTCGACTTTGACGCCTTTAAGCAATCCATTGATACCGTCGGCGGTGTGACGGTTAACGTACCAGAAGATCTAGTCGACCCAACAATGGCTTGGGAAAATGGACGCAACCCCGTGTTGGCCAAGGCTGGCACCCAGACCTTCGATGGTACCCACGCGCTTATGTACAGTCGCTCACGCGAAACCTCCAGCGACTTCGCTCGTGGTCAACGCCAACGCGCCGTGCTGTTGGCGCTCAAAGACAAGGTAGCTACGCTCGGTACGCTCTCAAGCCCGACCAAGCTCGCCAGCCTAGCCAACGCCTTCGGCAGCAACGTCCAAACCGACCTAGCCATCAATGATGCAGCCCGCCTAGCTAACATCGTCAAAGATGTCAACAATACTAACGTAAATTCAATCGGGCTGGCCGATGCGCCCAACAGTTTTGTTACGACGGCAAACGTTAACGGCCAATCGGTGGTTCAACCAAAAGCCGGACCTACTAACTTCAGTCTTATCCAAAACTTTGTTCGGGGCCAGTTAAAAGATCCTTACTTATCTAAAGAGCAGGGTAAGATACAAGTCTACAACGGCACTACCGTACCTGGTTTAGCCGGTGCCCAGGCTGATATCCTTACGTCTTATGGTTATACGATAACCGGCACTGGTAACGCGCCGACCAAAGGCTACAGTCAAACTATTATTGTCGATCTAACCGCCGGCGCTAAGAAGTACACCAAGAACTACCTACAGCAACGCTACGGCGTCACAGCAGTAACGACATTACCTGATCCAACAATCGTACCAAATGGCGCTGACTTTGTTATCATAGTAGGTAATGATACGTCCGCTACTCGCTAAGGTTAAACCGACCACTGGTTTTGCCAACATTTTTCACTTGACGCTGCTCGTCATTCTTCCGGCCGTCGTCTTTATACTAGTGCGCCTGCAATTTGTGCAGTTAGCGCTCATTATGGTCGTGCTCAGTAAGTGGCGCATGCTCGCCGTCCGCCCTCGTTTTTGGGCCGCCAACATTCGGGCCAATGCCATCGATATTATGGTCGGTGTGGCCGTAACACTATTTATGTCCCACAGCACCTCGTCGGTCGCCATACAGCTGGTATGGGCCGTGTTGTATGGCATATGGCTGATTGCCATCAAGCCCCGTAGTAGCCTGTTATTCACTTCATTGCAAGCTGCCATCGGGCAAATCTGTGGCTTGTCGGCGCTGTACCTAACTTGGTCAGCCGGGCCTCTGGTAGGCATTGTATTTGTGACCGGCCTAATTTGTTACCTGGCTGCGCGCCACTTCTTCGACAGCTTCAACGAACCCTATGCTCGGCTTTTGGCCTACCTTTGGGGCTATTTTGGTGCCGCGCTGTCATGGCTGATGGGGCACTGGTTGTTGTTTTACGTCTACGATATCATTGCCCAGCCAACCCTGTTACTCAGCGTCCTCGGCTATGGCTTGGCGGTACTATACTATCTCGATCACCATAGCCGCCTTAATAAGGGGCTACAGCGCCAATTTGTATTCTTAATGCTAGCAGTTGTCCTCGTCGTGCTAACCTTCTCCGACTGGGGTGATAAAGCTGTTTAACAGCGTGCTATAAGCCATTTTGATATTGGCAGGGCAGGATAAGCGTAATACACTAGTAGTATCACACGCCAAACCGGAGGGAATTTATGACTGATACTACTGATGAAGCCGCTAACAAGCCAGCGATAAACTCGGCTGATGCCCCCACTCCTACGCCACGCCGTAGCGTGACGTTAACTATGCCGGAACTGAAACGGCCCAGCTTGCCGAGCTATGCACGCTCCAGCCGATTGCGGAGTGGCTTATTGGCCGTCGCTTTTTTGCTTACAGCTGTCCTCGGTGGTATTGGTGGCGGCTGGTTAGAATCGCGTCGTGAAGCTAATAGTTTTAGTACGGGAGCATTAGGAAGTCAAAAGAAGGTGATAACGCAGCAGAGTCAGCTCATTAGTCAAATTGCCAAAACCGTCGGCCCGAGTGTAGTTAGTGTCAACGTAACCCTCACGACCGAAACCGCCGTCCCAACCGGCTTTGAAAGTTTGTTTGGAATTCCGGGTGGTTCGCAAACAGTGGCAGCGGCCGGTACGGGTATTATCATTAGTCAGGACGGCATTATTATTACCAATCGCCATGTGGTACCCGAGGGTGCAGATTCTGTCAGTGTTACGCTCAGTGATGGTACCGAGCTCAAAGACGTAACCGTTATAGGACGAACCAAGGCTACTGACCCGCTCGATATCGCGTTCTTGAAAGTAACCGATACCAAGGGACGTAAACTCAAAGCCGCCGCTATCGGTGACTCTTCGCGGGTCCAGGTTGGTGACGATGTCGTAGCGATTGGAAACGCGCTGGGTAAATTCCAAAATACGGTAACCAGCGGTATCTTGTCTGGTTTTGGCCGAAGCGTTCAGGCTAGCTCCGATAGCGGCCCAACATCGGCCTCAGCTAATGACACCGAGAGTCTAGACAACTTATTCCAGACCGATGCCGCCATCAATGAAGGCAATTCAGGCGGCCCGCTCGTAAACTTAAACGGGCAGGTGATTGGCATCAATACGGCAATAGCTGGCAACGCCCAGAATATTGGTTTCTCAATTCCTATCAATGACGTCAAAGGTTTAATAAGTCAGGTATTCAAAAACGGTAAAGTAGTGCGACCATATTTGGGCGTGCGATATATCCCCCTGACGGCCGACATTGCTAAGCAAAGCAACTTGTCGGTTACTTCTGGTGCCTATATTATTCCAACCCGCGAAGGCGAAGATCCGTCCGTATTAGCGGGCAGTCCGGCTGACAAAGCCGGCCTACAAGAAAAAGATGTGATCACAAAAGTCGCCGGCGTTGCCATCGACGAAACACATAGTCTCACAAGTTTACTCGGTACCCATCAGCCTGGCGAAAGCATTCCCCTGACCATTGCGCGAGACGGCAAAACCCAAAAAATATCAGTCACTTTAGGCGAAACGCCGGCTTGATAAGTATTGCCACTTACAATCAAACATAAGTCTGTTTACATTTTTTGAGTTATATCAACTAACTAAGTACCACCACTCAACTCACTAATTGAACCACAATAAGTTATACGCTAAATAAGTTCAAATACTTGTATAAAATCAGCCAATTTCAGTTGACTATAGCCATTACCGGCAGCGATTGCCGATAAAGCTCCGTGAGACTCGGGCAGGGCTTCAGTTAAAATATACAACGGCTTACTATCCATAAATTGTATTTGTGCAAATAAACGACGGTACAAATCTAGCCCATCAGTACCGGCGAAAAGAGCAATACTCGGCTCATGCGACGCCGCCCGATTTATTTGATATTCATCTGGTACGTAAGGCAGGTTACATAACAATATATCTTGCACCGCGTGATTACTCTGTAGTAGATCACTTTTAAGGACGTCGATGGGCAAGTCATAATTTACAACATTCGCTTTGGCGGTTTCTATGGCAGTTTCACTAATTTCCAACAACGTTATTTTAGTATTTGAGAGCTCTATGGCTACTGTAATACCTATTGCACCGCTACCTGCGCCAACATCAGCAATCCGCCAAACTGTACCGTTTGGTGGGGTAATTTCGGCACCATTCGATTTAGTTAGCAGTTCCTTTAGGCAATCAATCATAGTCTCAGTTTCTGGTCGCGGCACCAGCACCTCGGAATTAACAATGAACTCCCGACCATAAAATTCAGCATGACCACGTAAGTAAGCAAGTGGCATATGCAGGCATCGTTTGTTGAGCAACTTTTGTGTTTTATTTACTAAACCGGTCGGTAATTCTAATTCGGGATGCGCCAAAAGGAAGCCCTTATCGCGGCCCGTTGCGTCTGCTAGCAGCACCAAGGCATCGAGCCGAGCCGTATCGAGACCCGCGGTTTTCAGCTGAGTAATTGCATGTTCCAACCAGGCTTGAACCGTCGTGCCTTTGCTATTCACTACTAAGTAATTCGTGCTCGGCCGCCAGCAAGGCGTTTATAAGATCGTCGATGTCGCCGGCCAAGGCAGCGGGGATATTAGAGCGTGAGTAGCCGATGCGGTGATCGGTTATTCGGTCTTGTGGGAAATTGTAAGTACGAACTTTTTCAGATCGGTCACCGGAGCCAATCAACTTTTTCCGAGCATCGGAAAGTTGTTGCGCTTCTTCATCAATTTTTATTTGCAGTAATCGGGCCCGCAGTACGCCCATGGCTTTGGCCTTGTTTTTAATCTGCGATTTTTCATCCTGGTTTGAAACCACTAGGCCGGAGGGCAGGTGGGTAATCCGCACGGCCGAGTCGGTGGTATTAACGGATTGGCCACCATGACCACCGGAACGATATACATCAATTCGCAGGTCGCCTGGATTAATCTCGATGTCTTCTTCTTCAGCCTCGGGCAATACGGCTACGGTAACGGTAGAAGTATGGATTCGGCCCTGGCTCTCGGTGCTGGGAACACGCTGCACGCGGTGCACGCCGGCTTCAAACTTTAGTTGTTTGTATGCCTCTACGCCGCGTAAGGCAAAGGTAATGTCTTTGAAGCCGCCAACGCTGTCGTTGGCCGATTCGGTTAAAAGTTCTAGCTTAAAGTTATGATTCTCGGCCCAACGAGCGTACATCCGGTAAAGTTCACCGGCAAACAAACTAGACTCATCGCCACCGGCGGCGGCTCGGATTTCTATAATAACGTCGCGGTCGTTGTTTGGATCGGTCGGTGTGAGGGCGTCAATCAATTTAGCCTCGGTGGCGGCTAACTCGCTATCTAACTCTTCAATCTCAATCCGCGCCATGGCCTGTAATTCGGCGTCGGGACCGTGCAACAACTCTTCAGACATGGTTCGGTCGGTAGTCAGTTTGGACTTAGTATCAAATAAGCCCAAAAGTTCATCGACGGCACTCTTGCGCTTGGCGAGTTTGGGATAGCTCGGGTCGCTATAAATAGTCGGATCGGCCAGCTTGGTATCAAGTTGGGCTTGCTCGGCGCGGAGTTGCTGTTCTTTGGCTTCCATGTGGTGTTAGTATCCTATAAAAAACGGACCGCGTACATAGACGCGGTCCGTTTTGAAAATTACGTAGCTAAACTTTTGCAGCAGCAGGATTTTCTGGAGCAGCACCGGCTTTAGTTTTTATATTGCCAGCGGTCTCGGCTTTTTCAATCTTAGCGGCAGTTCGCTTGGCAGCTTTTTTAGCAGCCGCAACGCGCTTGTCTTTGTTAGCAGCACCGGCAGCAGCGCGGGCCTTAAACTTATCAACGCGACCTTCAATATCAAGAATACGTTCTTCACCGGTAAAGAAAGGGTGGCTAGCGGCGCTGATGTGCACCTTAATAAGCGGATATTCGTTGCCGTCATCCCACTTGGTTGTGCTTTCGGCCTGAACCGTTGAACGGGTAAGAATGCGGGCGCCGTTGTTTAAATCTTCAAAAACTACCAAGCGGTAATTATCAGGGTGAATGTCTTTTCTCATGTATGTCCTCGTGCTCAATTAGTTCGTTGGTTAGCGGTGAGCGAAGCCGCAGTCAACATGTTTCAATCTGACCAAGTATACACCTCTGTTAACATTGTGGCAATACCGAGCACTGCTAGTGCTTGGCAATTAGCTAGACAAGGAGTTTAATACAACCATGCGACTTACAATTGGACCCGATATTGAGAAACCGCAGCTAAGTGCGCTCATCAAGCCGGGCGCTCTGGCAGAATTACACGAGCGAGGGCCATTCAACCAATTCTATGAGTCGGTCTTAACGGAGGAAAGTATTGTTGTTGCCGAAGCAGATAATGGTACGACTTTTACGCTCGACACAGAATGCGCAGTGAGGTGTGAAGAAAAGACTGGTCAACCACGCTCATTAGAACCGTTTGCAAGGTTACTCGAATGGGGCTGTATTGCCGGCGGTTACGAGCCCGGAAGTTTATACCGATTACTAGATTTAGAATCTCGCCGCGCCTTCGACGGATATTACCCTGTGGAGTCAGAAGGCATGTGGCCAGCATCTGAAGATAAAATTGTAAGTGAATTGGTCACGCAGAGCATGCAGAATTTTGGTCGTCAGCTAAAGTACGGCAGTTATAAAGACCGTAAAGCTTACGACCAAGAAGTGTACGGATTTTTGGCAACCGCAGAAATTCACTCTGGCAGTACGGCTACATTGCTACGCACTATTTTAATTAATACGGCCGATTATCCGGCGGGTAAGATAAACGAACGGCGCCTTAGTGACGCCAAAGGGTATTACTTTAGAATAGACGGTTACTGCATCAGCTCGCACAAGGAGCTGCTGACCCATTTAGTGGGAGTTATTGCAGTTACACATAGCGACGAACTTGTTACTTCTTAGCCCATCTGTTATTATTGCTGAGTAACAAATTAAGCAGCTTGGGAACCAATCCTCCCGATTGCCATCCGTGTAGGACCAATCGGGCACCCTCGCAAAGAGAAAGGACACACCATGACGACAAACGTCGACATTAAAGATCTATTAGCGGCCGGAGCTCATTTCGGTCATAAAACTAGCCGTTGGCACCCTAAAATGGCGCCGTATATTCACAGCAAGCGTAATGGCACGCACATTATTGATCTTACCAAGACGGTGACTAACTTAGAAACTGCGCTTAACTTTATTAGCGACACCACCGCTGCCGGTAAGCAAGTCCTAATGGTTGGCACCAAGCGCCAAGCTCAAGACATCATCAAGAAAATAGCCATTGATACTGGTATGCCATATGTAACTGAGCGTTGGCTCGGTGGTATGCTGACTAACTTCAACACTATTGGGGGCCGCGTTAAACACCTCAAGAGCCTCGAGGAGCGCATGGCAAACGGGGAACTGGCCAACAAATACAACAAGCTCGAAGTCCAGCGCTTTCAAGAAGAAATTGACGAATTAAACCGTCTCTACGGTGGCATCAAAGACATAGCTAGCAAATTAGGTGCTGTCTTTATTGTCGACATTACCCACGATACCAACGCCGTTCGCGAAGCCAACAAGATGGGCACCCCAATCGTTGCCATCACCGATTCCAACGCCGATCCTTCTCAGGTTAAGTACCCAATTCCAGCCAACGACGACGCCATCAAGACTATTCAGCTGATCGCTGACTATGTCGCCGCCGCTGTTGCCGAAGGCCGCGCCAAGACCAAAAAAGTCGAAGACAAGACCGACGCACCAGCTACCGAAAAATAATTTTCGCCCGATATAAACAATAACCACAAGGAGATCCCTATGGCCGTAGATATTGAAACTATCAAAAGACTCAAAGATTTAACTGGCGTCGGACTAACTGATGCCAAAGCCGCCCTGGCAGATGCTAACGGCGATTTTGACAAGGCTTTAGAAGCGATGCGCAAAAAGGGCCTTACTAAAGCCGACAAACGCGGCGAAAAAGAAGCCCGCGAAGGCCTAATTGGCAGCTATAACCACGATGGCCGCATTGGCGTCACGGTTGAAATTAACTGTGAAACCGATTTCGTAGCCCGTGGTGAAATCTTCGGCGCGCTAATCAAAGATATCGCTATGCACATCGCCGCTTCGAGCCCGCAGTTCGTCAGCGTCGAAGAAGTTCCAACCGAAGAAGTTGCAAAAGCTAAAGCTGAATTCACCGACAAGGCCACTGCCGATGGTAAGCCAGCCGAAATGCTCGATAAGATCGTCGAAGGTCAGCTCAAGAAGCACTTTGCCGAGCGGTGCCTAATGGATCAACCTTACATCAAGAACCCCGATGTCACTGTGGGTGAGCACGTCAAATCCCAGGCTGCTTTAATGAACGAAAACGTCGTAGTCCGTCGCTTTAGTCGCCTTGCCCTCGGCGAAGTCGTTTAAATTACAGACTGGCAACAAAAAAACAGCGGTAGTAATGACCGCTGTTTTTTATTACACTTACAATATAACGAAAGGCAACATTTATGAACCCCAACGACATCATCACCCGCGCCCAAACCAAGTTTAATCAAGCTATAGAGCACTTCCAAAACGATTTAAAGAGTCTGCGAACTGGTCGCGCCAGTGCATCTATGCTCGACGGCGTCATGGCCGAAGCATATGGCGCGCCGATGCCTCTTAATCAATTAGCTACCATTACCACTCCAGAAGCCCAGCTCATTCAAGTGGCACCATTCGACATCGCCAACCTACAGTCCATCGTAACCAGCATTCGCAATAATCAAAATCTTGGTCTAAACCCAACCGACGATGGCCGCGTTATCCGCTTGCAAATCCCAGCTTTAACCGAAGAGCGTCGCCGCGATATCGTTAAGCAACTTGGACAAAAACAAGAAGACGCCATGGTTCGCTTGCGGGCCGCACGCAAAGACGCCAATGATGAGATTGCCAAGGCCAAAAAGGACAAAGAAGTCGGCGAAGACGATGCCAAGCGACTCGAAAAGCAAACCGACGATGCCCTAGCGAAAGCTCGCCAAGACATCGAAGCGGCAGCTAGCTCCAAAGAGCGTGAACTGATGTCACTCTAGAAGTTAGCGACTAACGTTTACGTCTACGTCAGGAACATTGGGCTTCGGTACGGTGACGCTGTTAGGTGTGTCCACAGTAGATGAGCCATCAGAGCCGTTAAATAAGTAAATCGCGCCAATAACTACAGCTAACAAAATTAAAAGGGGCAGTAGCCAGCGCCATACACTACGTCGTGGTTGGTCGCGTACTACTACGGTTTCTGTGGGACGGTTGTCTACGCGGTCATAATCTAGGTCTGCCATGAATTCTCCTTATTGCTACTAAGCTGAATGTACACCTATAAAAAGGGCAGAGCTGTAAGATTTTTGGTACACTATAGGTACATGTCTGTTTTGTTACTTATTATTGGGGTAATCCTATTTATTGGGTTGGTGGTTATTCACGAATACGGCCACTTTATTGCCGCCCGCCGTGGCGGTGTTGATGTTGAAGAGTTTGGTATCTTTTTTCCGCCACGCTTGTATAAGCGCCGCATGAAGGGCGGGTGGGATTTTACTATAAACCTTTTACCGCTCGGTGGCTTTGTAAAAATGAAGGGTGAACATGATAACGATATCGAGCCCGGCAGCTTTGGTGCCGCCAGTCTAAAGACCAAAACCAAGATTATGGTGGCCGGCGTCTTTATGAACCTCGTAACTGCCCTCATCCTTCTTACATTTCTGGCGTTGGTAGGCATGCCCAAACTTATCGAAAATCAATTTACTGTTAAAAGCGACACCAAGATCAGCCGTCAGGAAGTTTTCTTAACCTTCGTGGAACCAGGCAGTCCAGCGGCTAAAGCCGGTCTTAAGCCACAAGATAAATTACTATCAGTAGACGGCAAGGTTATTTCAACTCCTAAGCAATTACAAGCGTTTACAACATCCCACGCTGGTCAATCCGTTGACGTTCGCTACTCCCGGGCTGGTTCAGATCGGGTCGCTACAACCAAACTCCTTACTAAAGAAGCGGTTAGCGCAAGTCAAAAAACAGATATGCCAAAAGGCTATTTAGGAGTAAGCCCAACCGCCTTTAGTCTCCAAAGGTCCACCTGGTCGGCTCCCATTGTAGCCGTTGGTTTCAGTGCACAGGTCACCAAGTTGACGTTGCAAGGGCTTGGTAAGGCAGTCGCCGGCCTCGGCAGCCTGTTAGCCGGTACGGCTACTGGCAACGACACAGCACGACGTAATGGTCAGTCTTCGGCCAGTAGCCAGGTCTCGGGCCCCGTTGGTATATTCTTCGTTCTCAAGACGGGCAGTGCGCTCGGCGTCCAATTTATGCTGCTCATTATCGCCATCATCTCGCTAACGCTAGCTATTATGAACATACTGCCTATACCGGCGCTCGACGGTGGTCGACTGTGGCTAACGTTGTTCTCGCGAGGTGTTTTGAAGCAGCCACTTAGCGCTAAACGCGAAGAGGCCATTAATGCCTCTGGGTTCGTAGCACTCCTAATGTTGATTGCCGTCATTACTTTTGTTGATATAAAACGATTCTTCTAATGCGATTTAAACGCGGCCAGTCAGTTACAACTGCCACCTCAGAGAACACGGCCGCTAAGTTAGTGCCATGGCGTCCGTGGGTTGCAGTAATATTTGTGCTAGGCATGTACTACTTTTCACAGTTAGTTGGTGGCTTGTTAATTTCTATCTACCCACTACTGCAGCACTGGACTAGGCGCCAGACGGTCACCTGGTTAAATGACTCTGTCTACGCCCAATTTGCCTATATTCTCGTTGCCGAACTAGTCGTGATAGCTAGCATTTATTGGTTTCTACGCTTGTATAAAAGAGGCTGGTCAACCATTGGTCTCTTGCGCCCCCGGGCTAAAGACATCGCCTATGGGCTAGGCGCCGTAGTGCCATATTATGTACTGTATTTACTTACGGTTACAGTCATTAGCAAACTTGTACCCGGGCTCGATGTTAATCAAGAGCAGCAGATCGGTTTTTCTAATATTCAGGGTACAGTACCCCTTGTACTTACGTTTATAAGTCTAGTTATTTTACCCCCGCTCACCGAAGAAATATTGGTCCGGGGGTTTCTGTATACCAGTCTCAAAAAAGCTTTGCCGCTCATCTGGGCCGCCGTAGTAACCAGTTTGATTTTTGCAGCCGCACATCTGCCAGAGGGCGGGGCAGCTGGACCACTATATATTGCCGCCATTGATACTTTTGTCCTGTCGCTCGTGCTTATTTATTTGCGCGAGAAAACCGGCAGTCTGTGGGCTAGCATTACACTCCACGCCGTCAAGAACGGCGTCGCTTTCTTCGCCCTCTTCATCTTCCATATGTCGTAGATGACGTCGGTTACGCCAGTGATCGCCCCTAATTGAAACAAGTATCGTTTTCCTGCGGAAAACTCTCGTTCCATTCAATTAGGAACGACACTGCCATACCCGACTAGCTGGTAGTGGGCTGTTTTTGGTGGGCAGAATGGAAAGCTAGTTCCGTCAGGAACGCGACTTGTTTCTTAGATAGGCAATTAGGCAGTTTCTAGGGTACAATAAGCCTGTTAAAACAGACTGCCGAAGGGAAGAAAACGATGCGATTATCTAAATTATTTACTAGTACTACCAAAAACGTACCAGCCGATGAGACCTCCAAGAATGCCCAACTGCTCATGCAAGCCGGGTTCATTCACAAAGAGATGGCCGGCGTGTACGCCTATTTGCCACTCGGCTTGAAAGTTTTAGAAAACATCAAGACAATCGTGCGCGAGGAAATGAATGCTTTAGATTCTAACGAACTCATTATGACTGGCCTGCAACGAAAAGAACTCTGGGAGTCCACCGGGCGTTGGGACGACAAAGCCGTCGACGTCTGGTTTAAAAGCGAGCTAAAAAACGGCACTCAGGTTGGCTTTGGCTGGTCTCACGAAGAGCCCATCACCAATATGATGAAAAACTTTGTAACCAGTTACCGCAACCTACCAGCTAGCGTCTACCAATTCCAAACCAAGTTACGTAACGAGCTCCGCGCCAAGAGTGGTATCATGCGCGGGCGCGAATTTGTTATGAAAGACATGTATATTTTAGCGCGCTCTCAAGCCGAGAACGAAAAGCTCTATAACGATGTTAAAGCCGCCTACCTTCGCGTGTTCGAGCGCGTAGGTCTGGGCGAGATTACCTATGTGACCGCGGCATCCGGAGGTTCGTTTACTAAGTACAGCCACGAATTCCAGACTATAACTGATGCCGGTGAAGATGTAATCTATGTTAACCGAGCTGAGAAACTGGCTATTAATGAAGAAGTGTACAACGACGAAGCTTTAGCAGAATTAGGTATAGAAAAAGAGGGATTAGAAAAGGTCAAGGCCGCTGAAGTCGGTAACATCTTTAATTTTGGAACCGAAAAAAGCGAAAAAATGGATTTCACCTTCGATGACGAGGCCGGCCAGAAACAATTTGTCCACCTCAGCTCTTACGGTATCGGCATTACCCGCTTGATGGGTGTTATTGCTGAAGTGTTCGCTGATGATAAAGGGTTAGTATGGCCCGAGAATATTGCGCCTGCCAAGGTTTACTTGGCACGTTTGGGCGACAGTGCAGAAGTGGTGGCCCAAGCCGACGAGCTATATAACCGCTTGACTGTTGCGGGGACCAGTGTACTATATGATGACCGCGATATTCGTCCGGGACAGAAGTTTGGCGATGCCGATCTTTTAGGAATTCCGCATCGCCTCGTTATCAGCGACAAAACCATTGCCGCCGGTACAGTTGAGCTCAAAGCTCGGACGGCTGCCGATGCCGAGCAAGTCACGGTAGAAAAACTAGCCGAAACGCTAGGTATTCCAGCCTCGACATTGCTATAATATCGGTATCTTATCCCAGTACAGAACAGACCGTTGATTTAAAGAGGAGTACCACATGAGAAAACTGTTTAGACTAACCCAATCGGGCGTAGATGAATTAAAAGCCGAATACGACCACAATGTGGCTCGACGCACCGATGTTGCCGAAGCTATTCGCAGCGCCCGTGAGCTTGGCGATCTATCCGAGAACTCAGAATATCAGAGTGCTCGCGCTGATCAAGAGCGTAATGAAGCCCGCATCAGTGAACTAAATAATATTCTACAAAACGTTGAAATAATCGAGAAGCCAAAAAGTGGTAGTAAAGTCCAACTTGGCTCTAAAGTTACCTTAAAAGGCGCCAAAGCTAACAAAGAATTTCAAGTTGTTGGCACAGTTGAAGCTAACCCATTAGAAGGTAAGATCTCGGACGAATCACCAATTGGCAAAGCGCTGCTTGGTAAAAAAGTAGGCGACAGCGTAGAAATTAAGACGCCAGCCGAAACCGTAAATTACGAACTCATCGCTATTAATTAGTCATGGCAACGCTGAAAGAGCTCCGCGATGAACGACTCCGCAAACTAGCGGACCTGCGAAGCTTGGGCGTCAATCCGTATCCAGCAAAAGCTACTCGCAGCCACGATTTAAATGCGGTTCATAATGACTTTGTCGCCTTAGAAGGGCAGCCAGTCACCGTCGTAGGGCGAATAACCTCTATCCGTAAATTCGGCAAAATTGCTTTTGTTGTGATCAAAGACGAGACCGGTAGTCTGCAGTTATTCTGGGCCCAAAAAGATGAAGCGTCGGCTAATCGAGACAATAGCGAACTGCTTATAGCAGACATTTCACTTTTGGATGCCGGTGATTTCATAGAAGCTACTGGCAAAGTTATAAAAACCAAAACTGGCGAAGAATCGGTCGATATAGGCTCACTTCGTCTGCTCACTAAATCACTGCGCCCCATGCCGACGGCGCAAGATGGCTTTACTAATAAAGAAGAGCGCCTCCGCCGCCGTTATGTTGATATGAATGTCAATGACGACGTTCGCCAACGCTTTATTCGCCGCAGTAAATTTTGGCAAGCTACGCGTGATATTTTGAATAACAATCAGTTTACCGAAGTAAACGTTCCGGTCTTAGAACACACGACCGGGGGAGCCGACGCCAACCCCTTCGTGACCCATATGGACGCCCTTGGCCAAGACTTTTATCTGCGCATTAGCCACGAGCTGCCGCTCAAGCGCTTGCTAGGCGCCGGCTTTGAAAAGGTTTACGATATTGGTCCGCGCTTCCGTAACGAAAATTACAGCGACGAACACTTGCCCGAGCACATCGCCATGGAATGGTACTGGGCCTACGCCAATTGGCGCGACGGTATGAAATTTATGACAGACCTTTACCGTTCAGTACTGCAAACTACCTTTGGTACATTGCAATTTAAACTTGGCCAATTCGATGTTGATCTGGCCAAAGACTGGGAGGAACTAGATTATGTTCAAACTATTAAGGATCGCTATGATATTGATCCCTTGGATTGTGAAATATCGCAAATCCAGGACGCGTTAAAAGCCAATCATTTAGAGGTTGAAAAAACTGAAAATATTGCTCGCGGCATAGATAAACTCTGGAAAAATATCCGCAAAGACATTGCCGGCCCAGTATGGTTGGTAAATACGCCGTTATTTATCAGCCCCTTAGCTAAAGTTAACCCGGATCGCCCCGCTACGACGCAGCGGTTTCAGGCCGTGGTCGCGGGCAGTGAGCTCTGTAACGGCTTTAGCGAGCTCAATGATCCTCAAGAACAGCTACAACGCTTTGTCGAGCAGCAACAGATGCGTGACGCCGGTGACGACGAAGCCATGATGCTCGATATTGACTTCATTGAGATGCTCGAATATGGCATGCCACCCGCTTGTGGCCTCGGCTTCTCTGAGCGCGTCTTCTGGATATTCGAAGGTGTCAGCGCCCGCGAAGGCGTGCCATTCCCACAACTTCGCAGCGAAATCGACGAAACCACCAAGACCATCTACCCAACGCTGTATAAATAACCTCAGCAGTACGCTTGTATATTGTTCTTACTGGGGTTAAAATTGCATCATCATGAGCGCGGAAAACGTACCATTTCCTCAGCGAGAGTTGACGGGAGCTGAAGTCAAGAATTTCACGCTTATCACCGGCCGCCCGCAACCTAATCGTCAGGACACGATAGCGTTCCTAAATGGCGGTCTGTATCCAATCAAAAGTAATACTCGCTTGATGTGGCTTATGAATGCAACCATGGTACATACGCTCGCGGATTTAGGTGCAAATAACGAAACCGGGCGAAGATTATTCTCGAGTGGAGCATTGCTTACCTCCAGCGTCTACCAGTTTGTTAACGGCGAAACAGACCTACTTATTCATGACTCGGCACTAACTGCGTTAGAACAAAGAGAACAAAGAGATCTTATGCTTGATGGCCCACAGCTATTACGTCAACAAGCTGGTGGACTATGTGTACTACTGGAACGCATATTGCCCGTGCTCGACCCTGGCGACGAGCTACCAGAACTAGCCTATATAGGAGCAAGCACTGTTCACCAAGTTTTGCTAGAATCACAACGCCTCAACCCGCCCATAGCACCGGAACTTCACGCCTATGAGGTGGACGAGACCTGGCAGGACCTATCAGCTATATTTAAAAGAGAACTGGGATAATGGCCTTTCCCGAATCGGAGTCTAACTATAGTTTTGGCGCCCCGCTAACTACCCCGGAGATACTACAAGCAGAATTAATGAGTTGCGATAGCGCCCGACAGTACGTCAATGAGCTAGTAGCCCAATACATTATGACGCCATCGGAAATTGTGCTAAGGACAGTCAGCGAAACTATTGATAGGGAACGGGCCAAACAATTTTATAGAGGCGGCATACTTGGCTTGCGCGCAATCGCTCATGAGCTGGGCGAACCTTACGCCGAAACAGTTATTGGCTCAACTGTTCCTACGGCTACAATACGCAACGACATGACAACCGAAGAAAAACGCTCAGTTTTATGGCGCTCTCTGGAGGGCATGGGAGCGGCCGGCTTACGGGCAGAACCAGAATATGAAGACTTTTTGGATATGTGGAATAATCACTTAGTCAGCAATTACACTGAAGCTCAACTCTTGCGTCATGGCCTAGGATTCGTACTTTACGTAAGAACGCTTCGCCAAAGCCAACTAAAAGCCTTAGAGCTCGATGATGACCTGGCTTGCATGGCCGAAGAGCTAATCCAAGCACCCACCACTGACTGGGATGCCGCCCTGGCAGACATAACAGAATAACTATGCAATTAGATGATGACCAATTTTCAGCTCTTATAACCGAGGCCCACGACAGTCTGCCTGGCGAACACGTCAATACCCTAAAAAATGTGGCTATTGTGTGGCAAGATGAACCCACGCCAGAGCAGCGTGTCCAATTAGAACTTCGTAACGACCAAACGTTGTTAGGCCTTTACGAAGGAGTGCCACTCAGCGCCAGGCAGGGCATGACAACGACGTTGCCAGATAAGATAACGTTATTCAAAGGCCCCATTGAACGCCGTAGCCCAACCCTGGTTGCTCTCAAAGAGCAAATCCGGCACACCCTCTGGCACGAGATTGGCCATTACTACGGCCTAAACCACGATCGCATTCGTGAGTTAGAGTAAACTAATACATTGTTTAATAATCGATACGGCAGTATTCTTAGCAAATGAGTGTTCCAGAGCAATTCTCACCAGGTACTCCAGAAACCGCGACGCTGGCCGACAGAATACAATACTGGCAGGATATCTTTGATGCGGTACCCGCCGACGAATCAGCCGAATCATTAAGAATTGATGCCCAGGAAGATCTGGATAGATTATGGCCGCATATGTC
This sequence comes from Candidatus Saccharimonadota bacterium, assembly GCA_014378615.1. Classification (GTDB taxonomy): domain Bacteria; phylum Patescibacteriota; class Saccharimonadia; order Saccharimonadales; family UBA4665; genus UBA4729. Next base: position 71,595 of record JACMNI010000047.1, read on the forward strand.
CCAGCTTTGCGACATTCGCGGCATGGCTAAACTCGAGGAGTGGAACTACGGTTCTGTTAGTTCTCGCGCGGAATTTATAGACTTTGACACCGCCGAAAGTTTCGGTTTGGTAATTGCCAAAATAGGTGCCACCGCTACAGAGAAATGGCGAGTCTGTTATGGCTTCGAAAAAATTTACGGGGACGCAATCGATACCCGCACTTATCAAACTTTTTATTTATTGCCAAAATTAGCGTCTATCAGTCCACATGTAGAAATCGAGAAAATCTTTGAGGGAATTTACCAGCCGCATGACATTTTGTCAGCAAAATCCAGCGAACTAGCAGAAGAGTTACAAGACCCCGTATTTTTAGGTTTACATAAGGAAGAACAACAGTATGTTATAGAAGAAAGATTGAGTGCTGTAATGCATCTTGTAAACCAGTGGGGCGGAATAGAAGGACCAATCAATATAGAGGAGGCTACGCGGGCGTATATCCGGGTTGGCGGGGGTGCCTCAGCCGAATTTGAGGAGATAGATATTGAAGACGTCGAAATTGGCGGAACCTGTCTAGGTCTAGAAGTACTCGCCCGCGCTCGCTTGTTAAACGGTAGAGCAATTGACGACGTCGACCAATTGGTCGATAGCGAAGCCGGACTATTCTTGAAAATATTAGTTGACCCCGAAACGGCAAGGGACTGCTATCTTGAAGACTACCAAGATGTGTACATACCCATATCTGGTCAGCGCCTAGGCGTGTACTTCGCAGAATCGGTAGACGCTGACTAAAGGCGCCCACACTTCATTATAGAAACATAGCTATTTTAATTTACTTGCAAATTTTTGACGTAATTTTTGGATTTTAGGGTCGATTACAGCTAAGCAGTAACCAGAATTTGGGTTGTCGTTATAAAAGTTTTGCATCTCGTCGCCAGCTGGCCAGAAGACAACTAATGGCACTAGTTCTGTAACTATGTCACCAGGATATAGTGGCGCAGCAAATTCCTTGATCATGCGTTCAGCAATAAGTTTTTGCTCGTCGTCCGAATAAAGGATTATTGATCTATATTCATCACCCACATCATTTCCTTGGCGATTTAGAGTCGTGGGATCGTGCATCACGAAAAATATCTCTAAGATTTCTTCGTAGCTAATCTTGGACGCATCAAACGAAAGTTGAACTACTTCGGCATGGCCGGTATCTCCTTCATAGACCCGTTGAGTGGTGGGGCTATCTACGTGACCACCACTATAGCCTGACACTACTTTTTCAATACCAACGACTCTTTGAAAAAAAGCCTCGAGACACCAATAACATCCACCACCTAGAGTTGCAATCTGTAACATATGGTAAATTATACCATTACAGATACCGTGGTTGCTGTACACTAGTACGATGAAGACAGTTATTTTTGATTTCGACGGGACGCTCGTCGACAGCTTTAAAGTTGCCATTGAGGTCGCCCATGAGCTTACTCACCGCAGCATTTTGGTGCAGCCCGAAGAAATAGTTCGTTTGCGCCAGTTACGATTATTAGATGTCGCCAAAGAGCTCAAGCTACCGCGTTGGCAGTGGCCCATCTTATTATTTAGAGGCCGTCGCATGATGGCCCGACGCCTCGACGAGGTGCTACCCTTTGCCGACATGCCAACTGTCGTTAAAGATCTGCATGAAAGCGGCTATAAGTTATTGGTAATGAGTTCAAACAGTCAGGTTAACGTCCAGCGCGTCTTAGATGCCCGTAGTCTTAGCCAATACTTTGGTCATATCAAAGGTGGCATTGGCCTACTTGGCAAGTCAAAAGGGTTGCGCGAACTCATGCAACAAGAAAAACTCGACCTCGCCAATTGCATCTATATCGGCGACGAGCCACGAGATGTCGAAGGCGCTCGTAAAGTTGGCATGCCGTGTATTTCAGTAACCTGGGGCTTTAATGCGCCGGAACTGCTGCGCGATCATCACCCGCTAGCCGTCGTCGATACACCAGAACAACTACGAAAGGAGCTCAAAAAATGGGGCGGAAAGTAAGCACTAAACCATTACCAGCAGAAATAGTCAGTGTCACTAAGCTTGTGCACGGTGGGCAGGGGCTTGCCGAATTGTCCGACGGCCGCAAGGTCTTTGTCTGGAACGCGCTTCCGGGCGAAACGGTGCGCGCCCAAGTTATCAAACAGAAGAGTTCGTACGCTGAGGCCATTGCCGAAGAAGTCATGGTTGCCAGTCCCGAACGGGTGCCAGCAACGGAGGAAAACTATCTTTCGACCAGTCCGTGGCAGATCATGAAATTTAGCGCCGAAAATGAACACAAAAAGAGTATTGTTTTGGAGCTATTCGGGCACGAAAAGGTAACGCTTCCAAAGGTTCCAGCTGTAATTCACGACGACCGCGAGTGGCACTATCGAAACAAAATGGAGTACAGCTTTTGGGGCGACGACGACGGTTTACACCTCGCGCTCCACCAGCGGGGCACGCACGGCAAACAAATTGTAACCGGTAGCGCCCTGGCCATGCCGGCCATTGATGCCGGTGCCAATGCCATCGCCGATCAATTGTCGGCCATGAGCGCCCGCGCCGGCGACTTAAAAACCATAATGGTTCGGGCCGACGCCAAAGGCAACGCCGTTGCGGCGCTATTCGTGAAACTCGAAAGCTTTAAAAAACTAGAACTCCCCAAAGAATTAAAAGGGCTGCGCGTCTACCACTCCAACCCTAAAAGTCCTGCCTCGGTGCCCACTAAATTATTATATGAGCTCGGCGACACGACGCTTCGCGACGAAGTAAACGGCAATCAATTAGCCTACGACCCTGTCAGCTTTTTCCAGGCCAATCTGCCGGTGTTCGAGAAAGCCGTTAAAAGTATTAGTAAAATAACGGCAAAAGCTGCCAAAGTAACCGACTTTTACAGCGGGGTCGGATCAATCGGACTGAGCTTACCGAATACGACCACCCTGGTAGAAACCGATGGGTTAGCCACGGATATGGCCAAGATTAATATTGGAAAAAGACCAATCGAAATAGTCCGGGCGACCGCCGAAACGGCGCTCGATTATATTTCAACCGATGCGACGCTCATTGTTGATCCGCCACGCGCCGGTCTGCACCAAAAGGTGGTGAATCAAATAATAGACATTAAACCTAAGCAGATTGTCTACCTTAGCTGCAACCCAGCTACACAGGCCCGTGACCTCAAGCTGCTAGAAGAGCACTATAAAATCACCCAGTTCGAAATCTACAACTTCTTCCCCAAAACCCCCCATATCGAAACCCTAGCTGTCCTCGAATTGATTTAGTTGTAAGTAGCGAGTATTACGCTTATGATTATACCAGTTAAATAAGGATGGCCATGAAAAGTGAAATTCAGAACTTTGTCGACCTAGCCCGTTCTCGGGGCTGGGCCGATGAACGGATTAACAGCCAACTCGCGCAGGCTGGCTGGACCACAGAAAACATTAAAACCGCGATGGACGAATTAGTTGTTCCCTTACCGCCAGCCGATCAATCGCAACTACTGCCGCCGACGGTAGCCGTGGAAGGGGCCGTACCTCAGACTCAGCCCGCTCCGGCTAACAGCCCTAACGCCCCCATATCGGTAGTGTCTAACCTCACCACTCGTGGCTTTGAATATAAAATATTTTCAGTTTCGCTGACGTTAATGGTATTCTCGGTCATCTTTCTGGGCAACGTTTTGATTGGTGGTGACGATACCAGTACAATCGCTGCCTTGCCCTTAACGGTGCTATTAGTGACCGGCCCCATCGCGCTATTTATGTTTCGCCGCTTGCACCGGGCCGAAATTGCCAACCCGAACCTTCGCGGCGATGCATCCCGTCGGCAGGTAGTGCAGGGTATCCAGCTAATAACATTCCTAGCCGTCATAATTCACACCGTCGTGCTGCTGTACCTCTTTATTAGCGGCCATTATGCCAGCAAACCATCATATGGCTCAGCTCCCAATGCCTTAAGCGACGTTTTACGCTGGCTAGTCACGCTAATAGTGGCCGGCGGCACGTTCTTCTATTACTGGCATGACGAACGCCGCAAGGTCAGCTGATACAATTAACTGATGGCAAATAACTACTGGCGCGAACGCAGCGAACCCTACAAACCCGGTCAAGCCGACGCGTTTAAAGTCTCACGCTCAAAAATAGAGCTATTTATGCAGTGTCCACGCTGCTTTTGGCTCGATGTCCGGCTAAAAATAACGCGCCCCAGCAGCCCGCCGTTCAATATCAATAAGACTATCGATGAACTATTCAAAAAAGAGTTCGATGTCTACCGCGCCAAGGCCGAGCCCCACCCAATGATGCTTGATAACCAGATAAAAGCCGTCCCATACCAACACGCCGATCTCGACCAGTGGCGTCACAACTTTACAGGGGTTATTGCCCAAAACGAGCCGACAAATCTGCACGTCTTTGGCGCCGTCGACGACGTCTGGGTAACTGAGGAAGGGGAGCTAATCGTCGTTGACTACAAAGCCACTTCCAAGGATAAACCAGTCAGCATTGATAGTGACTGGCAGATTAGCTACAAGCGCCAAATGGAGGTCTACCAGTGGTTACTAAGACAAAACGGCTTCCCGGTCAGCAACACTGGTTACTTTGTCTATACCAATGCCCGCGTTGACCTAGACGGCTTCGGCAACCGACTAGAATTCACCACTAAAGTTATTCCGTACACTGGCTCTGATACCTGGGTCGAGCCCACCCTAAAGAAAATGAAAGCCTGCATGGACAACGACGCCATGCCGCCAATCGGCGACAGCATCATGGGCGGCCCCTGCGAACACTGCACCTACGCCCGCGCGCGCACCGAGCTTACGTTAAAAGCAATCAGCGCCAAGCAAACAAGCTAGGGCTACTTAATAAGTTCTAGATAAGAAAATCAATTGTTGGTGTAGTATTGGCATATGAACAATATAAATACACAAATGAACCAACTATCATATGATATCAACCCCTTAAGCAATGAGCTTTTGTTTAGAGGAACTCGAAAATACAATAAATCCAAATACGTTATCATAATTCCTCTTTTAGCAGCGCCCTTAGCTGTTACTTTGGGTTTAGTAGGTAGAACCTTTCATACTGATATCTTTACAAAACTATTGGCTTATTCTCAAATTGGTTTAATAGCGTTTGTATTCGCCTCGCTGCCATTCGTTTATATATGGGGCTCATGGCTAAGGCCATATTTTTATAGAAAGGGTCTTACTAAATTTGCTCTAGCCAATGATTTATATGATGCCGATGAAGATGAAATCAAAAAATCGATTCCTCAGTCATTAAATTCATATACCGACAGCAGAGAAGTAACCGGCTTAACAATGCCAGTAGATAATGGCAAAGTTGTAATTATGGATTTCTCATTCTCGGTAGGTGAGGGTAAAAGTAAACGGGACTACGAATATGCTATCGCAGCGTTACATTTTCAAAAATCATTCCCCCATCTATACTTGGACGGTCGTGCTAATGGCTTAAACGACATGTATAGTTCAAGTCAGCAAGTTCAGTTAGAAGGAAACTTCAATGAATTCTTTCGACTATATATTCCAAAGGGCAGTAGCGCAGGATCATTAACCATCTTATCGCCAGATATCATGCAAACTTTAATCGATTTTGGAACCCCCTTCGACATAGAAATTAATGGGCAGTCTGTAGCAATAATTTCTCCCGGTAAGGCATTTACTAAAGCCATGATTCCTAAGTTATTACTGTGTGCTGATGCTATATACAAAGAATTCACTCAGCTGGAAAAATCTTGGAAACCTGTCTATAACTTGCACGGGAAAAAGTTTGATCTTGAAGTTTCAAATTATGGAAAAACAATCTTATGGATCATGGGTGCAACAACTGTATATATCTTGGCTGTAACCATACTAGATTAATATATCTCAAAAACTTAGGTATACTGTTGGCATGTTAGATATCCAATTTATTCGCGACAATGCCCAGCTGGTCAAAGAAAAATCGGCCCAAAAAGGTTACACGGTACAAATTGACCAACTTTTAGAGCTTGATGGTCACCGCCGTACGCGGCTGACTCAAATAGATGAACTTCGTGCGCGTCGCAATGCCCAGGCCGCGGAACTAAAGCAGGGTAAACCGAGCGATGAGCAAATTGCCGCCGGTCGTCAGTTAAAAGAAGAGGTCGCTCAGCTCGAGTCCGACCTCGCGCGCATTGACGAAGAGTACACCATCCTTTTGAAAGCCGTCCCCAACATGCCGCTCGAAGATGTGCCTGTTGGCGCTAGTGAACAAGAAAATGTGGTCGCCAAGCGTGTTGGCGAACCAAAACAGTTCGATTTCCAAGTCAAAACCCACTGGGAGCTCGCCGAAGCCAAAGATTTGATAGATAAAGATCGCGCCACCAAAGTCGCCGGCCCACGCTTCGCTTATATAAAGGGTGGCCTGGTAGAACTGCAGTTTGCCATCATGCAGTTTGTTACGTGCACCCTCGGCAACGAAACTATTTTACAGAAATTAATTAATGAAAACGGCCTCAACATTTCAGCTAAACCGTTTGTACCGGTTTTGCCACCCGCCATGATCAAGACCCCCGTGTATGAGGCTATGGACCGCCTGGAACCCCGTGATGACCGTTACAAAGTCGGCGAAGAAGTTGATGAGCTGTGGCTGCAGGGGAGTGCCGAACACACCCTCGGTTCTATGTATCAAGATGAAATACTATCCGAGAGCCAGTTACCTATTAGGTACGTCGGCTACTTAACGAGCTTTAGACGCGAAGCTGGTACCTATGGCAAAGACACTGAAGGCATTATCAGGATGCACCAGTTCGACAAGCTCGAAATGGAAGTCTTTAGTACCCCTGAAACTGGGCTGGATGAACACAAGCTATTATGCGCTCTTCAAGAATATCTGGTGCAGCAATTAGAACTACCGTACCAAGTGCTACAAAAATGCACTGCCGATATTGGTAAGCCAAACGCCCGTGGCATCGACATCGAAACTTGGATGCCAGGCCAAGACAAATACCGCGAAACGCACACGGCTGACTATATGACGGACTACCAAAGCCGCCGCTTAAAAACTCGTTTCCGCCGCGAGCCCAAATCCGCTCAAGCCGTAGTTGATGTCGCAGCTAGTAACCCCGCTATTGGTTTAGTGCACACCAACGATGCAACCGCCTTTGCGCTGGGCCGCATCATGGTCGCTATTATGGAAAATTACCAGACAGCCGATGGTAATATAAAAATTCCAACAGTCCTCCAGCCCTACATGGCCGGCAAAACCCAAATTTAACCGCTAATTGGTTGTACTTTGCGCGTATAATAATAGGTAGGACAGGAATACGATTTTCCAGCATCCTCTAGCGCAGAAAAGCCAAATTTAAAAATCTCTAAAGGAGGCAATATGATACAAAAGTTTGAAATTAGTGGCGTACACGTAACTATTGATGAGGATTTACGTAAGTATGTAACCCGCAAAATTGGTAACCTCGATAAATATCTGGCACGCGCCAGCCGAGCCAGCGCTCATGCCGAAGTGTTTCTAAAAGAAGCCAAGGCCAAGGATAAACAACACGCCACCTGCGAAGTAACGCTCCATTTACCGCACGAGACTATTAGTGTTCACGAAACCACGATCAATTTGTATGCCGCTGTCGACATTGTCGAAGCCAAGCTTAAGCAGCAACTGCAAAAATATAAAGATACGCATCTGAACGGCAAATTACACCGAAAATTGTTTGCGCGCATGAATCGTCGCACGGCTTTAACGACCATAGAGCCGCAGCCCGAAGCCTAATAACACATCTCTTAGACTAATCTGTAAAAAGTACGTCGCTTTTACCAGCAAAAGTGGTTATAATAACGCTATACATTTGCCAGAGTTTCTAAACCGGAAGAGGAAAAAGCGTTCATGAATATTGTCTTAAAAAAGATTTTGGGTGATCCGCAGGCTAAAACAGTCAAACGGCTGCGTAAGCGAGTCGTTGCCGTGAACGCCCTGGGCGATAAATACAAAAAGCTAACCGACAAACAGCTACAGGACCAAACTAATGTGCTCAAAAAACGCCTCGCCAAAGAGTCGCTCGACGCTATTTTACCCGACGCCTTCGCTGTTGTCCGTGAAGCCGCCACCCGCGTCCTCGGCCAACGACATTTCGACGTCCAGCTGATAGGTGGCATGGTTATCCACGAAGGTAATGTGGCTGAAATGAAAACCGGTGAGGGTAAAACTTTGGTAGCGACACTGCCAGTCTATTTGAACGCTTTGTCAGGGCAGGGCGCGCACGTGGTCTCCGTTAACGATTATCTGGTGCAGCGCGATGCCGGTTGGATGGGCGAAGTCTATAACTTCCTTGGCCTGCAAACCGGCGTTATCCTAGGCGACCACAGTTATGTCTACGACGACAGCTACACCAACACCGAACACGAAGACCCTCGTTTGCGTCACCTCAAGCCTAGCACCCGTCAGGAAGCCTACGCCGCCGACATCACCTACGGCACCAACAACGAGTACGGCTTTGATTACTTGCGGGACAACATGGTCCGCGAAGAGGACCAACTGCGCCAGCGCGAACTCAATTTCGCCATCGTGGACGAGGTCGACTCCATCTTAATCGACGAAGCTCGAACGCCACTTATCATTAGTGCCCCAAGTGTTACTAGTGGTACCGCCTACGACCAATTCTCTAAAGTCGTCCGTCAACTGCGTAAAGACAAGCACTTCGAGACCGACGAAAAGCGCAAAACCGTTATCTTAACTGATGCGGGCGTGGAATTGGTTCAGAAAACCCTCGGTATCGATAATCTGTACGGTAGCGAAAATATTCGAACTATTTATCACTTACAGCAGGCACTGCGCGCCCATGCCTTATTTACCCGCGACAAAGACTACGTGGTTACCAAAGACGGTGAAGTCGTAATTGTCGATGAATTTACTGGTCGTCTGCTGGCTGGCCGTCGTTATAACGAAGGCTTGCACCAAGCCATCGAGGCAAAAGAGGGCGTCGAAGTCCAGCAGGAGAGCATGACGCTGGCCACCATTTCATTCCAGAACTACTTCCGTTTGTACAACAAGCTCGGTGGCATGACCGGTACGGCGCTCACCGAAGCCGAAGAATTCCACCAGATTTACAAAATTGACGTCGTCGAAATTCCATCTAACAAGCCGATTGCCCGCCAAGATAAAACCGACCGTATTTACCGTTCCGAAAAGGGTAAATTCAAGGCCATCATCCGCGAGGTTCAGGCCTTACACACCAAGGGCCAACCAGTACTGATTGGTACCGTATCCATTGAGAAGAACGAAAAACTAGGCTCCATGTTAACCAAAGCGGGTATTCCGCACCAAGTCTTAAACGCCAAGAACAACGAACGCGAAGCCGCTATTGTCGCGAAAGCCGGTGAAAAAGGTGCTGTAACGTTAGCTACCAACATTGCCGGTCGTGGTACTGACATCGTGTTAAACGACGAGACCAAAGCTCTTGGAGGCTTATTCGTTCTCGGGTCTGAGCGCCATGAATCGCGTCGCATCGACAACCAGCTCCGTGGCCGTTCTGGACGCCAGGGTGACCCCGGTGTAACTCAGTTCTTCGTTAGCACCGAGGACGACCTGATGCGTATCTTTGGCGGCGATCGTATCAGCAGCATCATGGACCGCCTTAATGTTGACGACGAAACACCTATCGAAAATCGCTTAATCTCCCGTAGCCTCGAAAAAGCCCAGGAAAAAGTCGAAGGCTACCACTTTGACCAGCGTAAGAGCGTCGTGCAATACGACGATGTCATGAACCGCCACCGTAAAGCTATCTACAGCATGCGCCGCGAAATACTTCGTAGTAGTGATATTAGTAAGCGCATCGCCGCCCTCATAAACGAAGAAGCTCATGACTTGGCAATTTCGCCGATGGTCACCAGCGATCAGTTCGAGATTGTCGTTCGTGAAGCATTTCCGTTCGACGAACCAACACTCGACCGACTCTTCGACTCCGATGCCACTAAGTTTGAAAAAGTCCTTACCACCGAAGCCAATGAACTCTACAAGGCCCGCGAATTGGCCTTCCAGCCCGAAGTTATGCGCAAAGTCGAACGCGATATCTACCTGCAAATCCTCGACAACCTTTGGATGCAACACCTCGAGAATATGGACCACCTCCGCGAAGGTATCCACTGGATGAGCGTCGGCCAGCAAGACCCGTTAGTAGAATACCGCCGTCGTGGGCAGATGCTATTTGAAGACATGCAGATGCAACTTCGCCACGAAGTCGTCCGCGGCCTCTTCCACGCCCAGCCCATTACTGGCGACGATTTACTGCGCGCTACCGAAACCGAACTAACGCGCGCCGCTCGTGGCAGTATTGAAAACGGTAATCAAATTACCAATAATCAAAATGAATTTGACGCCGATGATTTTGGCGATAAAAAAGCTGAAACGCCTAAGAAAAAGCAGCCAACCACAATCAAAAAAGCCCGAAAAACCGAGCGCAAACGCAAAACTACCGCTAAACGGCGCAAAAAGTAATTCCTGCATGAAGCATACTGTACAAGAGATAGAACTGAGTAATGGCGCCAAAGGACTATTTGTCCACGTGCCCAATGCCAGCGTCATGACCTTCGACATCAACTTTCGAGCCGGCGAATATTTAGTAGAATCAGCCAAGTGGGATGTGCCGCATTTAAGGGAACACGTTTTACTCGGTGCCAATGAGCTCATTCCACGAGCCAGGGATTTCCAGGCCGAATTAGAGAAGAATGGCGCTTACAGTAACGCTACTACCGGTGTATATGACATTAGTTATGAAGCCGAATGCGCCGATTTTGAATGGGATCGCGTCCTCGGGCTGCTCCTAATTGCTATCGCCAAGCCGCTGTTTTTAGAGGAAGAGTTCCAAGCCGAGTTTGGCAACGTTCAAGAAGAAATGGTGGCGCGCAGCAATAATCACTTTCGGCGTCTTAGCCTGGAAATGCGTAAATCATTGGGGCTTATTGCTAAAACTGACGCCGAACGCTTGGAGCTTATGAGTAATGTTACCGTGGCCGATGTCCGTGCCCACTACCTGCGCACCCACCACACCCCAAACATGCGGTTTGTAGTTGCGGGGAACTTAACACCGGCCCGCAAAGACATGTTGCGCAAGTTATTTGGTACCATCGACTTGCCGACTAAAGGTGAGCGCTTCGAGTTGCCATCAGAGGTGCCTAACCATCTCAAAAAACCCGTCTACGTACCCAACGATAACGTCGAGAACCTCTATTTTTACATCGATACCTTCCAAAACGGCCGCATTGACGACGCCGCCACCGATGCCCTCAATTTAATTAACACTATGTTGACCGAAACGCTCTACTCCAAAATCCTCGGCACTGCCCGCGAACGTGGTTTAGTGTATGGCATGAGTTCGGGCCTAAGCCAGACTAAAGACGCCAGTAACTGGTGGTTTGGCGCCCAAGTGTCAGATAAAAATGCCCCGGCGCTGCTCAATATTGTCGTCGACGAATTAGAAAAAGTGCTGATTGGCGATATCTCGGAAGACGAAATTGCTGCCACTAAACAGTACGCCCTGGGCCGTTTTCAGAGGTCAGGCCAAACTGTTGGCGGTACCGCTGCAGGTTACTCAGGGCGCTATTTCTTCGACGAAGTCGTAGAAAACTATTACCAAATCCCAGCCCGCATCAAGGCGGTCTCTAAAGACCAAATAATAGAGGTAGCCCGGTCAATGTTTGCTGAAAAAATGTGGGGCTTCGGCGTCTTAGGTAACTGCGGTGAAGCCTTCGCCACTGATCTGCGCCAGCAGCTGACGCCACTTTGGAGCAACGCTTTAAAAACTGCCGAGGCGGTCCACGATGGACGAAGCCAGTAACCAAGCCGTCGAACTCCAGGCGGCCATCGAGGCCGCTGTTGCTAAATTAGCCATCCACGATCTAGAGCGGCAATTAACCACCCTGCAAGAACAGTCGCAATCATCTGATTTTTGGAACGATAATCTGGCCGCTCAATCAGTCATGAAACAAATTGCCAAGCTCGAGGCGCGGGTGCAACCATGGTTAAAATTACAGACTGCAGTGAAAGACATTGTAGAGCTCCTCGCTTTAAAAGATGATCAAATGGTCAGCGAGCTCGCTACTCAGTTAACCGCCGCCCAAGATAGCTTTGCCGCGCTCAAAGAAACCCTAAAACTCAACGGCCCCTACGACGATTACGACGCCATTATCAGTATTCACGCCGGGGCAGGGGGCACCGACGCCCAGGATTGGGCCGCTATGCTACTGCGCATGTATATTCGCTATTGTGAAAAGAATGGCTGGACATACGCCACGCTCGACGAATCCAGCGGCGACGAAGCCGGCATCAAAAGCGTAACTCTTGAGATTAGCGGCAGCTTTGCCTTCGGCAAGTGCAAAAGCGAACACGGTGTTCATCGTTTAGTACGATTGAGCCCATTCAACAGTGATAATTTACGACAGACCAGCTTTGCTAAGGTAGAAGTTACGCCCAAACTCGATAAACCCGACGATCTCATTATTGACGATAAAGAATTAAAGATTGATGTCTACCGCAGCGGCGGGCACGGCGGCCAAAGCGTCAACACCACTGACAGCGCCGTTCGTATTACGCATTTGCCGACCGGGTTAGTAGTGGCCATCCAAAATGAACGTTCACAATTACAAAACCGCGAAACCGCCATGACAATTTTGCGCGGCCGCTTAGCGGCTTTGCAGCTGGAACAGCACCAAGCTGCCCTTAGCGAATTAAAGGGCCCTAATCAATCAGCCGAGTGGGGCAATCAGATTCGATCGTATGTGTTGCACCCGTATAAACAAGTCAAAGATCTACGCAGTCGCTATGAAACCAGCGACCCGGAAGCTGTGCTCGATGGCAACCTTGATGAGCTCGTCGAAGCCTATCTAGAACATACGCTAGCTCAATAAAGCCCTCTTATTAGTCTTGATTATCATCTACGCAATGGCTAAGTATGGGCTGTCGCTCTACTTCGGCAAAACTGTATACCGTTATAGATGTCGAACCTTGATCGGCGACCGCGACGCGGTATTGTTGTGAGTAACGGCTGGCGCCTACCGGCTGGATACTTGTAATGGCTTCAGTGCTGACTAATAAGGTACATTTGCCCAATTCCTGTAAGAATTGTAATTCATGCGTTTGCTTTTGTGCTTTCTCGAGGTATGGTTCAAAGCCGTCTGACGTTGCCGTAGTATAGGCTTGAGCTTCCTTATACACTTGAGGATCTTCTTCCGGCATTGGGTTGGCCGCAAGATACACTACGCCTAATGCAGCGGTTGCCCCTACTAACCAACCCCAGGCGCGCTTCCTATTGCGAGCTTTATGATCGTCAACTATTTCTTCTTCTACGTCTGCCAACAACTCTTGCAGGGCTTTTACATCTTTAGCAGTTTGATCAATGTCCATTACAGGGAACTGATCAGCTAATTCCATAAATCGCGCGTCAACTGCAGCTTGAGTCAAATGTTCGTATGCGTCCATAAAGTTCCTTCAAAGAGCCGATTATAGGAGTAAAGAGAGTCGTATGCAACCATAATCGGCACGCTGTAAACGTAAGCGTCATTAAAAGTTTGGTATACTTATGGTAATGATTCTTTTGGACAGGGTAAGCAAAACATACAATCGCAGCATGGGGCCGTCACTGGATCGCATTAGCCTGCACGTCGAGCCCAAGGAGTTTGTCATTGTAGTCGGGCAGAGTGGTGCCGGTAAAACCACGTTGTTGCGCCTGTTAACCCGGGAAGAACGTCCTAGTTCAGGCAAGATTATTATTGGCGGTATTGATTATGACAAGCTTAAAGACAAGGATATCCCCCTGCTGCGGCGCAAAATTGGAGTAGTCTTCCAAGACTTTAAATTATTGCCCAATAAGAATGTGTTTGAAAACGTAGCTTTTGCACTAGAAATTGTCGGCATTGGTAGCCGTGAAATTAAACACACCGTACCAAAAGTTCTAGATATAGTGAACCTGAAGGGCAAAGAAAAGCGTATGCCCCACGAACTATCTGGTGGTGAGCGCCAGCGCGTTGCGATCGCTCGTGCCATTGTGCGACAACCCCGCATCCTAATTGCCGATGAGCCAACCGGGAACTTGGACCCAAAGCACGCCTGGGATGTCATTAAGGTGCTGGAAAAAATTAATCGTTATGGGACGACCGTGCTGCTTACAACCCACAATGCCGATGTGGTTAATAAATTAAAGCGCCGCGTCGTGACGCTCGAACACGGCAAAGTCGCCAGCGACCGTGCCAATGCCAATTACGAGGTCACCGAAGACGCCAAATGAACCGTACCAACAAACGTAAACTAGTTACCTTTGGCCGCATTATTACTACCGGCATGACGAACTTTATTCGCAATGCCAGTCTGGCCGCGGCCGCCATCGCCGTCATGGTCGTCACCCTAACTATCGTCTTGTTCTCATTAATTGCCAACGCTACATTTACTAATACCATTGCCCAGATAACCAACAAAATCGATATCTCGGTGTACTTAAAAGACAGCGCCACCAAAGAGCAGCAGCAGGCGTTTGTAAAAAGTATTAAGAAACTGCCAGATGTCGCATCCGTAAGCTTTCTGTCTAAGGACCAAGCCTTGCAGAGCTATATCAAAGATAATGCCAAAAATCCTCAGCTTTTGCAGGCCATCAATGCCACCGACAACCCGTTACCCGCGACCATTAAAGTCAAGCCTCGTAATCTAAATCAGATTGGTACTATCAAGAATTTCTTGGTGTTGCCGGCCAATGCCGCGCTCCAGACAGCCGACTCGCCGTCTTATAACGGCGACCGCAAGCAAGCCATCGATACCATTACCCACGCCACCAATGTACTTAGGACAATAGGTATTGCCTCGGTTATTATCTTCACAATTATTTGTGCGCTTATAATTTTTAATACCATTCAAATGGCAATTTTTAATCGCCGTGATGAACTTACAATTATGCGATTACTGGGCGCTAGCACCAGCTATATCCGTGGACCATTCGTGGTCGAAAGTGCCATCTATGGTGTACTGTCGGCTATCTTGTCGATGGTTATTATTAACGCCGCTTTTATTGCCTCCAGCTCGGCACTACAAGCTACCAGTTTAGGACTGCTCGATATCAATTTCGCATCCGATTATTTTGGCCAACATTTCCTACAACTTTTGGGACTACAACTTTTAGTTGGTATACTAATAGGGATCGCCTCGTCTACCATCGCTACCCGACGCTACCTGAAGTTCAAGACCAAATAACCCGAGTCGTTCATCCTCACATCAGAACAAACACAATTCTAGATACGATAACACCACAACCTGGGGAGGGTAATTGAAAAACTTGCACGCTTATGCTATATTAACGGTACAAACGTACCTAACAAAAAACAAAACAAAACTTAATAAAAAAGTAATCAAAATGTCGCATGTCACAAAACTCAAAAAAGTTGCCTTTAAACACCGTTTAGTTAGTATTGCACTGGCTGCATTTATGCTGGTTGTACCGTCAATGCAAATTGTTTCGGCTGCCACTACACAGCAACTTCAGGATCAAATTAATCAGTTAAACGCCGCTAACGAAGATAGCCAATCCAACGTCAACGGACTGCAGGTCCAAGCCGCTAATTACCAAGATGCTATTAATAAATTACAAGAACAAATAAGTTCTATTCGTGCCGCCATCGCCGCCAGCCAGGCCAAACAAGCCGAATTGCAACAGCAAATTATCGCCAATCAGGCCCTCATAGCTCAAAAGAAAGCCACACTCGGCGAAGATATCAAAGCTATGTATGTCGACGGCACCCCGTCTACCAT
Organism: Candidatus Saccharimonadota bacterium; assembly: GCA_014378615.1. GTDB lineage: Bacteria > Patescibacteriota > Saccharimonadia > Saccharimonadales > UBA4665 > UBA4729. The sequence goes on from JACMNI010000047.1 coordinate 87,352, forward strand.
CGAGATGTTAGCCACCAGCAACAACCTCAGCGATTATTTTGATAAGCAAGAGTATCGCACGAAGGTACAAACTAAGCTTCAAGGCGCTCTGAAAGAAATTGCCATCTTGCAACAGCAACTACAAGCTCAAAAAGTGGAAATAGAGCAACTCCTGGCGACACAACAACAGCAACAAGCTCAGCTCGATGCTAGCCAAGCCGAGCAGAGCCGTTTACTGAACCTCAATCAGTCACAGCAAGATGCCTACAATAACCAAATTCAGGCTAATAAGGGCCAGGTTAACGAATTACGTCGCCAGCAGGCCGAAATAAACCGTCGCAACTCGCGGGCTGCTAACGTGCAAGCCAGTGGCGGTAACGGTGGCGCTTGTGACAACGGCAATGGTAACGGCGGCTACCCAATGGTGTGGTGTAACGCCCCACAAGATACAATCGCGACCATCGACTACGCTCCAGGTTCGCTTATAAACCGCGAGTGTACCTCATTTGCTTACTGGTACTTCACAAGTGTCCTGGGTAAATCGCTACACGTAACAGGAGATGCGAAAGCTTGGGCATTCACAGCTAATCGCCCCGTCGACCGCACTCCGGAAGTTGGGTCTATCGGCGTAAGTACAGCGGGTGAATACGGCCACGTCATGATAATCTTAGCGCTATCAGGCCAAACCTATAATGGCTTCACGGTGGCGCCGGGCTACGTGCTTACTATGAGTATGAACTATGATTACGATGGGCATTTCCGGGTCGATCAGCGGGCAGCCTCCAGCCTCTACTACATCCACTAGGCCGACGCATAATCGCGGCACATTCTAGGCGTAAAATTCCGCTGCGCGCTCCGCCGTACGTCTCGTACGACTGCGCTGTGCTGCTCGTTTTCCATCCTAGACTGCACTCGCGCTAATGCGTCGTGACATCTCAAAATAATACAATTACTTTGCTTCGCGTAGGGGGGTGTTGCTGGTATACTTAAGCGTAATGAGTTTGGAAAACAAAGAGGGTCGCAAGCGGGGCTTTATGCATAAATTGGGGCTTATTGTAGTTGCCGGAGTTATCTTTGCAGCTGGCATTGGCGTTGGCGATGGCCGGCTCAAATTTAATGTGCCTGGCGGCTCGGCTCCGGTTGCTAATGGGTTGCCCGATAAATTGAATTATTCGTCGCTCGACGAAGTTTATCAATCTGTTAAAGCCAACTACAACGGCAAGCTCAATGAAGGCCAGATAACAGAAGGCTTAAAGCACGGTTTAGCGGCTTCGGCCAACGACCCATACACCGTCTATTTCACCCCTAAAGAAGCTAAAGATTTCAGGGACCAGCTCAATAATTCGTTCGCCGGTATTGGCGCTCGCCTCAGTAAAGACGCCGACGGGAATCTTATTATCGGCGAGGCGATAGTCGGCTTGCCAGCCGATAAAACCGGCTTAAAGAAGCAAGACATTATTATTGAAGTCAACGGCTCCCAGACTAGCAGTTATACACTAGACGACGCCATCGGCAAGATTCGCGGGCCAGCTGGTACCACCGTTAAGCTAAAAATTGTCCGCGATAAGTCGCAGACGCTCGACTTCAAAGTCGTCCGTGAAAACATTAACCTGCCAAGTGTCACGACCAAAACTCTCGATGGTAACATCGGCTACATACAGATCGGCAGCTTCGCCAATGACACCACTGAGCTCACCCAAAAAGCCGCCCAACAGTTCAAAGACGCCGGCGTGAAGGGAATTGTACTAGACCTACGTAACGATCCAGGCGGTTTGTTAGAAGCGGCTGTTAACGTATCCAGTCTTTGGTTGCCACGAGGCGCCAATGTCCTCCAGGAACGCCGCGGTAGTACCGTTACCCAGAGCTACACAGCTGCCGGCAACGACACGCTTCGCGGTATACCCACTGTGGTACTAATAAACGAAGGTAGCGCCAGTGCCTCAGAAATTACGGCCGGCGCCCTCCACGACAACAAAGCCGCGCGCTTAATTGGTACTAAGAGCTACGGTAAGGGCGTTGTGCAGCAGCTAATAAACCTGAGCGACGGCGGACAGCTCAAAGTAACGGTCGCTAGCTGGTATCGTCCGGATGGCCAGAATATCAACCACAAGGGTATAACACCGGACGATCTCGTCAAGATTTCTGACGCCGACTTAAAGGCCACCAAAGACACGCAACTCGAAGCCGCCCAAGCGTATCTGAACAAATAGTTGCTGACCCTTATGGCCCCGTGGTAGTATTTATGGAAAAGAGAGGTGAGTAGAACGTGGCAAGTAACACAAAATATGTGTTTGTAACTGGGGGTGTGCTTTCCGGACTCGGCAAGGGCATCACCGCCGCCTCTATTGCCAACCTCTTAAAAGCCCGCGGCTTATCGGTCAATCTGCAAAAGTGCGATCCGTATTTAAACGTCGACGCCGGCTTACTCAACCCCCGCGAACACGGCGAATGTTTCGTTACCCGCGACGGCGCCGAGACTGATCTGGACCTTGGACACTATGAGCGCTTCATCGATCAGGAACTAACGCAGGTTAGTTCGCTCATGAGCGGCCGAGTATTACTAAAAGTTATTCAAGACGAGCGCGACGGCAAATACGAAGGTAAATCTGTTCAAATTATTCCTCAGGTCACCAGCACCATCCAAGATTACATTGCCGAAGCTGGGGCGGGGCACGACGTCCACATCGTCGAAATTGGTGGCACCGTTGGTGACTACGAATCGCTTAGCTTCATAGAGGCCATCCGTGAATTTAGCATGCGCGTCGGCCGTGATAACTGTTTGTATGTGCATTTAGTATACCTGCCGTACCTTGGCGCCAGCCAAGAAATTAAAACCAAGCCGGCTCAAAATTCGGTTAGGGAACTGCGTGGCCTCGGCATTGCCCCAGATGTATTGATGGCTCGCTCCGAAGCCCCCGCCAACGAAAGCGTTAAGAACAAACTGAGCCTATTTTGCGGCGTCTCCGAAGACGCGATTGCCTTATTACCAAACGCCCGCAGTATTTACGACGTACCGCTTACTCTAGAAGACAGCGGCATTACAGATGTAATCGTCAAGAAATTAGGCTTAACAGCTCCAAACTCCGACCTAACCGCCTGGCGCGACATGGTAACCCAGGCCACAACCACATTCGATAAAACCGTCACCGTTGGCATCGTCGCCAAGTATCTAGACAACGCCGACACCTACCTCAGTGTTTTCGAAGCCCTTAAGGCCGCTGCCTGGTGGAACAACGTCAACCTCGACCTCCAGTGGGTCGACGCCGCCCAACTTGGTGAAACTAAAGACGTGGTGGCCGACCTAGCCAAGTACGACGGCGTCGTCGTTCCCGGCGGCTTTGGCTCACGCGGCGTCGACGGCAAGATTAAAGCTGCGCAACACGCCTTAACCACAAAGCTGCCATACCTCGGTTTATGCTATGGCCTGCACATGGCCGTTATTGCCGCAGCTCGCTTGAACGGTTTAGATAAGGCCAACACCACCGAGGTCGATCCAACCACCCCCGATCCAATTATCGCTACCATGGCCGGCCAAGAAGGTAAGCAAAGCACCGGTGGTACCATGCGCCTCGGCGACTACACCTGCGATCTCGTGCCAGACAGCCTGGCCGCTAGGCTCTACGGCACCAACCAAATCGTCGAACGCCACCGCCATCGCTATGAATGTAACGCCGATTACGTTGGCAAATATGAAAGCTGGGGCATCCGCGCCGTTGGCACCAACCCAGAAACCAAACTGGTCGAAGTGATTGAAGGCATCAACCACCCATTCTTCATAGCCAGCCAGTTCCACCCCGAGCTAAAGGGTCGTCCAACCGCCGCCCACCCGCTATTTGACGGCTTCATTAAAGCCGTCATAGCCAAGCAGGCCTAAAGCAGCCTGCAACACCTCTTAACGGTTGCCAACCAACTAAATCTACGCTACCATGAGCAGTATGCAACCAACATCTCCCGACCCATTTACACCGAACCCCCAGCCAATTGAAGCGCCAGTACCGGCGCCCGTGCCAGAACCGGCCCAGATGCCGGCTCCAGTTACGCCCGTGCCCGCACCAGTGGCTCCAGCCCAAGCTCCCGCTCCAGCACCTGCAACTGCTCCAACACCTGCAGCTGACGCAAACGCCTACTCCGGCCAACCCACTGAACACCCCAAGCGCATCTTGCTCGTCGAAGACGACGACGCTTTAGCCAATGTCTACGTCATGCGCCTCCAAGCCGAAGGCATGGACATCCGCCGCGTCGCCAACGGCGAAGACGCCTTAGCGGCCGTGCTCAGCTATCACCCCGACCTAGTACTCTTAGATGTCATGATGCCCAAAGTCAGCGGCTTTGATGTTCTGGATATTCTCCGCAACACCCCAGAAACCGCCAATACCAAGATAATTATGCTCACTGCACTCAGCCAAGAGAGCGACAAAGCCCGCGCCGAAAGCCTCGGCGTCGACGATTACCTCGTCAAATCCCAAGTCGTCATCGCCGACGTAGTCGAACGCGTCAAACACCACCTCGCCATCAACTAACAGGGAACATACCATCTCCCATATTTGACATCTGTTAAAGCTTATGCTAATATGTTTATTGAAACTATAAACATACACATATGCCACACGAACAATCGCCAACCTTATCCGTTTACGAAGCGCAGCCCATAGCAGAGCAGGTACTTAGTGCTATCCAAGATACTCCTGTTGAGAAGTACCCGAATGGCTTTTTAATGCTCGATCTAGTGCCAAGCGGACATGACGTAGTAGACCTTGATCAGCTTACCCGACAGGGTAAGGATCAAGCCGCCAGCTTCGAAGCTGCTGACACGGCACTGCAGTTAGTGTACCTATCACTAGCAGGTTCAGAAAAACTTTCCGTCATGGACGGCATGGGTACGAAAACCGATTACTGGTCATTCAAATTACCTACCACCGGACAAGAGCTGTACGTAATGGAAATGCGTTTTGACGCTACGCAGCTTGAGGCAGATGCGCGGCTCATCACTGCAACAGTAATGGCGGGCAAACCTACCGAGATGAAACAACTGGAACAAAACCGACGCTATCCTATCGCCAGTAGCTTCCCGGCACTAATGAAGCAAATCGAGGAAGCTAACAATGGGTGAACAAGCTCCAATGCCAGAGAGCCCAGCTCTCCAGGAATTACGCAATCACCGTCTCGACACGCTAGAACAAAGTGCGCGTTCAAGCATAGCCGGTCAATTAACCAGTCCAGATGTCACAGAAAATATATTTGCTCACCAAGACTGGGATCGACTTTCCTCAATTGGCTCCTATGGGATAGATTCTAGTTTAGAATTGCCAGCGGACCGTCGTGTCTTATCGGCCATAGCGAAAACTCAGGATCTCGATGCTAGTCAGTTATTTGGAAATGTTCAGTCCCTTGCACCAGACACAAGACTGGTCTTTCCGTTAGGCGGAGGAATATCTTTGGGTATACATAAATACTCAGCCGATAAAAATCGTGTGTCGTATAGTTTAAATGTTGAAAAGGACACACCTCCTAATAAAGCAAAAGAAGCATTGCAAAGTTTTTACAGTGAATTGTTAGCTGCAAAGTCTAAGTTAGATGGTACCAAGCACGCACTTGCCGAACAGATACAGGCTGGTTCAACTGTGGCTTACAGCGAACAAACTTTTACTATGAGAGAAGACGCCGACGATATACTAAGTTATTTAGGCATCTCACGTGTAGAACACGCTATATCTCAAGATGCTTCTGATTCTCGAGGTTTAGCTGCCGGTAAAGCAAAAGCGATCGAAAAGCTATATGGATTACCGATTCATTATGCGAGCGAAACACAAGGAGACGGGGAATATCGCGCCAAAGAGGGTATACATTTTGACGAGCAGGGACATATAACCGAAGTGTTAATAGGAACCTATAAGCCAGGTGTGTATGTCGCTATGCAACCACAAGAGACTCAGGCCGGAGATATAGATGAACTCCCATTCCGGCTCGGAATAAAATTAGATGTTAAAGAAATGTATATCGAATTAGACTACAACGGCAGAAAACACGAAACGGCCAAGCCGTTTCTGGAAACTGCAGCTGCCTCTGAATTACTTTCAGTTTTTGATTCCGTTGATCTATCGTTAAACAGTCGTTTGCAGGATTCATTTGCCGAAGTTGGTCACATTGAGAAACGATATGGCCACGGATATTCTGAACTAACACGCGAAGTAGCTAAGCTGGTAAACGATCGCAACCGAGGTTACGACAAAATGTTTGCTGATAGCCAAAGTATTACTGAACAAATCAGTAATTTGCCTAACACCAATAATCCAGCTGCCCAAATCGTGATAAACATGCTGCGGGAATCGGTGACACGCCCTGGCGACCCCGAGCTAACAGAATTACCGGTTTCACATGCCCGCGTCGAGATAAAAGACGGCGGCTGTAAAGATGCAGAGGTATATATTGCTGCTGGTGATGATATTGCTTATGCAGAAGATGGCTCACCGCTGCTATTGAAGTCAACGTATAAAAGACCATCAGTCATCACCTTGAAAGAAACGGTATTTAACGGGGTACGTTTACCTGCTGGTGCACTATTAGCAGTAGAGGATGAAGGCTACGTATTCATGAGACTTACTGCCTTTAGCTTTGATGCTGTTGAGGCCTCTGAAGTCTTCGGAGCTCAAGATGCCGAGAACCGTTCAACTACACCTAGTTATGCATACGGCGCAGAGCGTATCCGTCACCTGACTCTACAATAAGAAATTGACAAATAATAAAGCTTATGCTAATATAGTACTAATAAAGCCTCGAAAATAAAAATGTCAGAAACTATACAAACCGCCATTCCCGAATTCCAAACTTCTGTCGAAGCGCCTAATCCGCATGCAGCAATAGAAGGGCTAAATTTGGCTTCAGACCCTGCCGTCAGGACCTCTCAGCTGGCGCAAAATACAACAGGAGAAGGCTTATTGCAGGCTGCAATTTTGTTACATACTACCTTAGCTCCAGAAGTAGTGCACACTCCGAGTAATGTCGCACGAACAATTGCCGATCCAGTTAGCGGGGAAGTCTCTGCAGTATTGATGAAGCCTGAAGAACGATTGCCGTTTTTGGAAAAAGCGGCCACATTGATCAAACAGCTTGGTGAGTCTGTCCAGCCAGGTGAGGAACAAGCATTCTTGAACAGGGCTGGCAACATCACTGGACTAGCTTTAGTTCTAGCGCATACGTTCGAAGACGGAAACGGCCGAACAGCTCGAACTCTGGCACATGCAATTCGTTATGGTTCCGAAGTAAACGATCACAACAGGGAAGATTTTGACGTATTAAGTGCTAACCGTCCAACCAACGGCTTCAAAATTACGTCCTATCTACCTAATAATGAAGGTAAAAGCCTTGCCCCAGTAGAACTATTAGAGGCAGCGGCATCACTTGATATACCTCTTACTAATCAAACTGCTTATGGGCAAATAGCATATCATAATTTCGCCCAACCATATGCTGATGCTTAAATAAAATAGCCGCTCGGATGAACGGCTTTTTGAGCTGTATCTGTATTAAATTACAGTGACTTCGGTGCGAGGGACGCTGCGGCCGCTGAAGGTGCGGACTTTGCGGGTAGTGTATTTTACTATGCCGTCGCGGTCAGCGTGGATGGTGAAGTTGCGGCTGACTTTGGTGCCGACGCCGCCGCGCTTGCTCATGCCAACTTGGCGGACGATAACCATACCAACTCTAACTTTTTCGCCACCGAAAAGCTTAACGCCTAGGCGCTGGCCGGGTGAGTCTCTGGTATTTTTAGCGGTACCGCCCGCTTTTACGTGTGACATTGGGTATGATCCTTACTGCTTAATAATAACTAGGAGCTGGCGAGCGACATATTGGTCTGGTCTAAAGTAGATCAGCTCATCGTCTCCGGCGTGCTCAAAACTCACTCGATTATAGCCCAAATCGCTTATCTGGTCAACCAGAGGCAGCAGTTTAAACTTATTTTGGCCGTTTGGCGTGGCCCAGGCGGGTATCGCCAAACAGAAACGTGTACCGCTTGGGATTTGGCCGGCAATATTGCGTAAGAACTTTTTAATAATAAGATTACAGTCGGCCACGGTTTGGGCGAGGGCTTCGGCGGCTGGCGCACTGGTGAACGGCTTGCCCAAATAGGTTTCGCCGGCCACGTAATGAACAGGCTGTTCCCAAACTAAGTTGGTAGCGTCGCCCTTGGCTAAGCGGGCAAAGTCGGCGGGTAGATCTAAACGGTACTGTTGGTTGAGCCAGTCTAGGTTGGTGGCCGAGTAGTCAATCATGCGTTGTTCGAGGTCGGTGCCGTACGGCGTGTAGCCCATCAACGCGGCTTCTTGCAGTAGAACACCGGTGCCACAAAAGGGGTCTAAAATAACTTGGCCGGCGGGCTCAGGAACTTCGGCCAGTGGGCCAACAGCTAAGTTTACCAATATCTGGGCCAGCTTGGGTGGTAACATGCCAACCCGGGCGTCGCGTTTAGGGCGCTCGCGGTCGCGGTAGGTGTAGCTGGCAATATCTTGCACAGCCACCGTCTGACCGATGACGGTACGGTCGCCGTCGGTAATAATAACCAGCTCCCAGCCCATCGGGGAAGTCAACTTATTGTGGTGGACTTGGGCGGTATTGAGTTCGAGCTCTTTGTTGGGTACTAATCTGACCGAGCGGCCCGACCTTCGAATAACTTTTTTAAGATTCAGGCCGGTGGCTTCGAGCTGACGAATATTGACGGTGAAGCCTTGTACGCTCAGGCCGAGCGTAAGTTTACCTTCGGGTAGTTGCTCGGCGTGCTTGGGAGCGGCCTGCATTAAGAACTTTTCGATTTTGCGCCAGTCGGTCGTGTCTAATTCGTGTATAACGCTGCAGAGCTTAGTCGCACCGCCGAGGCGATAAAAGGGAATGGTACTAGCTTCAACGTCGACAATTACAGCTTGGTCGCCAAGGCTAACGAGGGCAGGTGCGCCGTAAAGACTCTCCAGCTCGGCGAGGCCGAGCGCTGGCTGGCGGCCTAATATAAGTAAACTTTTCATTACCTTAAGTGTAGCGCAAATACAGCGACAGTGGTAACACCGCCCGTCAGCTGTATAATAGCCGTATGATTAAGGCGTCGCAGCCGGTGGCCAAGAAGAGCCACTGGAAACTGATTTTAAATATTGTTACGGTAGTGCTTTTGGCGTTGCTTGTATATGGCAGCCGCGATCAGTTAGCCGAAACGCTACGTAACCTCAGACACGTCAATGGCTATATATTATTACTCCTCATTCCAATTGAATCCCTCAATTATCACGCCCAAGCGCGCTTGTACCAGCGATTATTCCTGGTGGTTGGAACAAAATTCGAATACTGGTATTTATACCGCACTTCATTAGAACTTAATTTCGTAAATCACGTCTTCCCTAGCGGGGGCGCGGCGGGCATCTCGTACTTTGGCGTTACTGTTCGAAAGGGCGATGAGGTTTCGGGCGGTAAAGCGACTTTAGTGCACATTATTAAACTGGCGGCCACCTTTATTTCATTAGAGTTCATTATTGCCTTTGGGTTGTTGTGCCTGGCCATTGGCAACCGCGTCAACGGACTGTTGCTATTAGTTACGGCCACGTTGACCACCATCGTCCTACTGGTAACAGCGGCGGTGCCGTACATATTTGGCTCCCAGCGACGGATAAATAGCTTACTTACAACTTCTACCGTGCTTATCAATACATTGATTCACAAGGTCCGCCCCAACCGCCCTGAAACTATCAACATGATGGCCGCCAAACGCGCCTTTACCGAATTTCACGATAATTACCAACAGATCAAAGACCGCTGGCGCGAACTGCGGGTGCCGTTCCTGTATGCCTTGTTGGCTAATGTGACCGAAATTGCCGCGCTGTACGTGGTGTACTTAGCCTTCGGCGATTTTGTAAATATTGGCGCCGTCATCATCGCCTATGCCGTTGCTAATTTTGCGGGTCTGGTTTCGGTATTGCCGGGTGGCGTTGGTATTTATGAAGCCCTCATGACGGCCGTCATGGCCAGTGCCGGCGTGCCACCGGGCGTCAGTTTGCCGGTGACGGTTATGTACCGGGTCCTTAATACCGCTATTCAAATCCCGCCGGGTTATTTCTTATATCAGCGCAGTCTACGCCGTAAAAATGCCGCCGCGGCCGCATCGAAAGTCGAGGCTTAGCATGGCGCCTGATGCCAACGACCTCAGCTTAGGAGTTACCGAATTTGTCACGCTGCTGAATCAGACATTCGACTTTGCGTATCCAAGCCTACTCATTACTGGCGAGCTCGCCAACTTGCGGGTCAGCAAAAATAAGTGGGTCTACTTTGACTTAAAAGACGCCAGTTCGAGAGTTAAGTTTTTCGGCAATGTCTACCAGCTGCCCGGACCGCTGGAGGACGGCATGCTCCTCAAGGTCCGCGGCGCACCGCGGTTGCATAATCAGTATGGCTTTAGCGTTACCGTGCAATCTATGCAGCCGACGGGCGAGGGAACCATCAAGCGCGCCGCTGAACTGCTGCAAGCTAAATTGCAAACCGAAGGACTATTTGAGATTAGTCGTAAACGCCAGCTGCCGTATCCGCCTCAAAGTGTCGGCCTTATCACGTCCGGCCAATCAGCCGCTTACGCTGATTTTATTAAGATCATCAATGCCCGCTGGACAGGTATAAACATTCTGCATATCGACGTCCAGGTGCAAGGCGAAGTTGCCCCACAGCAAGTGGTATCGGCTATCGATCAATTTAACGCGCTGGCAGAGCCGCCCGAGGTATTGGTAATTATTCGCGGTGGGGGCAGCCCGGAAGATTTGGCGGCCTTTAGCACCGAACAAGTAACTCGGGCCGTTGCGGCCAGCCGAGTGCCGACCTTAGTCGCCATTGGTCATGAAGTAGACGTCAGCCTAGCCGAACTCGCGGCCGACGTCCGGGCCAGCACGCCGAGTAACGCCGCCGAATTACTGGTGCCCGACCGCCAAACAGTACTGCAGCAACTGCAGGTCGCACGGCAGCAGTTCGAGCAGCAAGGCCGCGTGTTAGTGCGTGATGCTCGCCGTCAACTAGCCGAAACTACGACGGCTTTGCAGAGCGCTACACTCCAAAAAATCGATCACCAGCGCCATCATATTGAGACCACACGCAAATTAATGGCCGCGTTAAACCCATCATTTATATTAAAACGCGGTTATGCCATCGTGCGCCAGGACGGACACGTCCTCAGATCTGCTACGTCATACAAACCAAACCATGCAGTCAACGTCACATTATCAGACGGCACCATAACCATACCCGCAGTAAATTAAGTAACAGGAGATACCCATGAAAGCTAGTAAGACCACCGATTACAAAACCCTAAAAGCCGAATTAGACGATGTGCTGGACGCCCTTCAACGCGACGACACTGATGTCGATGCAGCACTGGCCGGCTACGAACGAGGCCTAGAGCTCATCAGCCAGTTAGAAGCGTACCTGCAGACCGCCGAGAATAAAATTAAACAGCTGCAAGCAAATCAGGCCTAGTTATTGTAGCCATCTACCTTATTTTCCTAGTAGTGATGACTTGTTTTGCAGGTGTGCTGTTAGTTGGGGCGCCGTATTTACCGACCTTGTCACCACAGGTCAATGCCGCTCTAAAGCTGGCCGATCTTAAATCGGGCGACACTTTATTAGAACTGGGCTGTGGCGATGGTAAGGTAGTTTTGGCCGCCGCCAAAGAAGGGTACAGAGTAGTTGGTTATGAACTCAATCCTATTATGGCCGCCATTGCCTGGCTGCGCACGCTGCGGTACCGAAAATTGGTAACCATCCGATGCGCCGACTTTTGGCGGCAGTCATGGCCACCGGCTCAGGCGATTTTCGTATTTTTACTGCCAAAATATATGACTAAGCTGGATACAAAAGTTATGCAACAATATCCTGGTGGCGTCAAAGTAGTCAGCTTTGCCTTTACTATTCCCGATAAGCCAGTGCAGACAACGGTTGACGGCGTATTCTTATATATCTATAAGTAATCACGCGGTAACGAACTTGCACACAGCCGTAATCTCCGCTACGATTAGCATATGATTAAGCATGACCAGAATGGTTCGCTCAACGGCCTGTTAATTCCATTGGTGATAGTTTCGCTATTCTTTGTCACCAGCGCCGGATTTGCGGCCTGGGCTTTCGCTAGTCGCCAAGACTACAAGTTAAACACCGACGAGAAGATTGCCAGCGCGGTTACCATTGCGCGCCAAAATGAGAGCACCGCCAAAGATAAACAATTTGCCGAAGCCTATAAACAACCCTTAAAAACGTACACTGGCCCCCAGGCCTTTGGTAGTCTAAGCATCAAGTTTCCAAAAACTTGGAGTGGCTATGTCGATGACACCGGCAAGGGAACTAGTGTCGTCGATGGCTACTTCTACCCAGGAACTGTGCCTTCAATCACGAGCCCCAGTTCGACGTTTGCCCTACGCGTAAGGGTGGTGGCCCAGAGCTACTCCAGCATACTAACTGGCTTTAAGGGCTTACAGAAGGCAAATAAAGTTACGATTAGTCCGTACGCCTTACCGCAAGTTCCCAGTGTTGTCGGCGTTCGAATCGACGGCGAAATTCGTCCAACCCGTAACGGCACGCTTATAGTCATACCGCTCCGTGACAAGACGATTGAACTATCGACCGAGGGCAGTGAGTTTACCGCTGACTTTGCTGATAACATCTTGCCAAACGTCTCATTCTCGCCGTAATACGTAATATTTAAATTCGTTGTAAAAAACGGTTGCTAAACAAATGCCGGCTGGGTATACTACATATACGTTGTTGGAACGACAATAAAGGAACTTATCGTTGATATATTTATTACATCCCGGGTGCGCCGCAAGATTATCGTAATCTACGCTAAGTATCCCGACTTCAAAACCCACGTTCGCGGTCTCGCGAAGCTTATAAAAGAGGACGCTGGCAACATCCAGCGTGAACTCAAGCGGCTCGAAAAAGTTGGCTTTCTCATTAGCGAACGACAGGGCAATACCAAAGTCTATTCGACTAACAAGCAGTTCCCAATCTTTAAAGAATTACAAAGCATTGTACTTAAGTCTCAGCGCCCAACTCAAAAACGCGTCACCGGCTAGATCAGTATTGTTCTCGCGCAGTGCCTGATTTATGAACTTTGGTTTAAGCCAATACGCGCTACTGCGCAGGTTTTGGAGCTCACCCCAAAACCGCCCGACGGTTTGTCGCATTATTTTGTCACTTTTATAAAGATGGACTCTAAAGATATTTCAAGATTGACATTTTTTTGTGACAAATCGTTTGCAGTGCACCGCCTTGACCAAAAAGAATCACGCTATAGCGCGTAAAGCTCCAAGCGAGGGTTGCAAATTCCGCCTCTGTTGTGTACAATTCTTCCTGATGATACAAGTAACCCGCAAAGATTCTAAAGAATCACTAGAAAACTTATTACGCCGCTTCAACCGCAAGGTTCAGCAGTCTGGGGCTATCGCCGTTGTAAAGCAAAAGCAATACTTCGAGAAGCCAATCAGCAAGACTGAACGCCGCGCCAAAGCGATCATTCGCCAGGAACGCAAAGCGATCAAACTCCGCAAAATCAAACTAGGTCAACGCTAGTAGACCTTGATGATTGAAACGCAGTTAGAGCAGGATATAAAAACTGCCATGTTAGCTGGTGATAAAGTTCGTGTTTTAACGCTTAAGACTGTTAAGAGTGTGTTACTCGCTAATAAGGTCGCCAATGGCACCCGCGAAAGTATACTGCCGGACGCCGAAGTTATTACGCTTTTAAGCAAAGAGGCTAAAAAGCGCCAAGAAAGTGCCGAACTGTATAAGCAGGGCGGTAACGACCTTAAGGCCGAAGCCGAATTATCAGAAAAAGCGCTTATTGAAACGTACTTACCAAAGCAGCTGAGCGAAGCCGAAATTAGCATGGTCGTAGACGACGTATTAGCCCAGATGGGCGATAGCGCCGCTATGGGCCCGGCCATTGGTCAAGTAAAAGCCAAAACTAATGGTGCCGCCGACGGCGCGCTGATAGCCAAACTCGTAAAGGAGAAACTCGCTAAATGATCATATTAATGGGTGTTGCCGGTGCCGGCAAAAGTATGCAGGGCCGCTTGTTTGCCGACGAGCACGGCTATGCCTGGATCTCGACTGGTGAGTTGTTCCGCGTTCTAGTAACCGGGCAGCGTCGCGCCGAAATGCTTGAGGGTAAGTTGCTGAGCGACAAAGAAGTCATTGCCTTGGTTGATCGCACGCTTAGTTTAATCGATTTAAACGAAGAATTTTTACTCGATGGTTTCCCGAGAACAAAAGTGCAGACCGACTGGCTTTTAAAAGAAGTTGAAACTGGTCGGTTACAGCTAACCGCCGTCTTCAATTTAACCGCCTCGCCCGAAGTCGTTAAAAAGCGCTTACTGGCTCGCGGCCGCCAAGATGATACCGAAACAGCCATCGACAAGCGCTTCCATGAGTACGAAACTATGACTTTGCCAATTGTTGATTACATTCGAAAAGCTGGGGCGCCAGTGTACGATATCGACGCTGATCTTGACCCAATTACGGTCCATGACCAAATCATGACGCTTATCGGTGAGCAGGAAAAATAACTCGTGCAAACCAAAATCAAGACGGCTGCCGAAATTGAGGCCATGCGCGAGAGTGGTAGTATGCTCGGTACAGTGTTGAATATTTTAGTGAAAAGCGCTGCAGTCGGCATGACTACGAAGCAACTAAACGACATTGCCGCCTACGAATTAAAAAGACTCGGTGGCGCTCCCAGCTTTCTGGGCTACCAAGGTTTCCCGGAAGTATTATGCGTGTCGCTCAACGAAGAAGTCGTGCACGGTATACCCAGTAATGAGCGGATTATTGCCGATGGCGACATCGTCTCCATGGATTTCGGCGTAACCTATAAGAATATGATCACCGACGCCGCTCGCAGCGTTATTGTCGGCGCCCCCAAACAGCGCAAGCACGTCGATCTGGTCACTCAGACTTTGGCGTCACTCGATGCCGGCATCTTTAGCGTTAAACACCATGTGCGTACCGGCGACATCGGGGCCAGCGTGCAAACGGTGCTCGATAAATATCATTACGGTATTGTCCGCGATTTAGTCGGTCACGGAGTCGGGCATCACTTGCATGAAGACCCTAACATCCCGAACTACGGTCGCCGCAACACTGGACCGTGGCTAGAGGCCGGCATGACCATCGCCATTGAACCTATGGCTACGCTTGGCACCGACCGTGTCGGCATTGCCGTAGACGGCTGGACCATAGTCACGGCCGATAAATCGTGGGCTGCCCATTTCGAAGACACAGTGCTTATCACCCAAGAGGGCTGCGAAGTCCTCACCCGCGTCTAGCATTGGCTTGAGCGGGCATGTTCCGTTAGGGGCACCGCTTTCGGGCCGGCATAAGCCGAGCCCGGCGCTAGCAGTAGTGCCCCCAACAAAACATGCTCGCTCCGTATGATTGCAGAGTAGTGAAAACGAGGATATAATACTTTTCTAATGGCAGGCCAGTTTAACGTAGCAATAGAATCTCAGCGACAAGATAATTTTGTCGAGCGTACACTTATTATGGACCACTATCTAGCTGACTTGCCGGAAGGTGATTTGGATCAGGCCAGCGCCATGGCTGAGTCATTATTGTCATCGGGCAAGCCGCTAGCCAATACGGTCGTGATCATCCCCGTGGCGGCCCATCAAGAAGCGGCAAATGTCGCGCACACAATAGACGAATATGCAAAGCAGCAGGACTGTGAACCGTTTACCGTAGTACTAGGGCTCAATGCGCCCTGGGACCAGAATGGAAACGAAGCAATTGCCGCTACTGAAGGTGCAGTAAACAATGCTATGGCTGCTCATCCTAATCTTGATATTCGCTTCACCTCAGTTTTTTACGACGAACCGGTCATCGGCGAGATTCGCCGTGATTTATGGAATGGTGTACTGCTAGCGTCGCAGCGCACCGGAAATTATGATGATGGTACAGAAATAATTGGCATTAACCATGATATTGATTTAATTAGACTGTCACCTAATTACGTGAAAAAGGTACAGCAAGCCTATGGCCGTCGCGACCGAAGGCACATTATAACTCCTGTCTCGCCATCACGCGGCTCTCTAACAAAACACGCTTACAGCGCGGAGCACCCAATTATCTCACGTACGGTTTTTTGGAATGATTATTGCTGTAGACGAACCGGCGTCGTCTTCGAGGCGGGTATTATTGTGCCTATGAGTATGTATGCCCAACACGGAGGCTTCGACCCCTCAGCAAAGACACACGAGGTTGCTGGATACACCGACCGAAGCCCCCAGCGTACACGCTTGTTGCCCGGCACCCACATGGAAACTTCACTACGCCGTTACGTTGCCCGGATAGATGCACACGGCTACCGTATATGGTCAACTGACTCATTTACTGCTAATGATGAATGCCGTCAACGGCAAAATTATCCAGATATTACACGCAATCGGCAGGCAGAAATAGTGCGCAGTACGTTACCTTATTATGCCGGTAGTTTGGCATCGAAAGCGCTGCGCCAATCTCGTGACGACTATCTGGTAAGTTTACCATTTGACGCACCCTTGCCAAGCGCAAACGAGTTGGCAATTGCATACTTTGTGAAAGCTATAAAAATTAAAAACCAAGCAAGTGGTATATTGAGTCGAGTTGTTCAGTCGGAGGCTTTAGCCGAAGATTTCTGTAGGCTATTTGCCGATGCAGTAGAACAGAGCATTGAGATTAAGATTGCCAGTTAAACCCAAAACACTGTAGCAGCAACTTGATATGTTATGATTGACAGTAATTTATGACAGCCCCTAGCCCGTTTCAGACAAACTATGAAGGTAGCCTTGCGCTCGAACAGTTAGCGGCGCTAACGGGATGCTCACTAGAGCAGTTTTTGGGCGATAGCGTACTTAGTGTCATGTTGTGCGTACGAGTCTCGCAGGAGAATTGTGCAGACGGGAAAGTAACTCCCACGTTGTTATTAGTGGAGCACGAGAGCGGGCAGGGTTATGAAACGTACGACGTCATGGAGGCATTAGCCACTCCAACAGTCACCAGACAGCCAGTGGAAGATGATTTTCCTGTATCAGATCCATTTGCCGAAGATCCCAGCCTCGCGTATTTGCCGCTTGCCGAAGATGATTTAGCCGAGCTGGAATATTTAAGCGAGGTAACAGACGTATCACCGCGTAAATTACTTGAAGAGGGTATCAATCTGCGCTGGATCCTAAAAGACGCAGCCGATAAAGGGCTTGAAGTGTTGCTCGAAGGCGCCACTGATGATGAATACATCCCACTGCCAACCTCCTTCATAGACTAGCTAAGTAATTACTTACAAAACCTTCATAACCAAGTTGCTGCGGGTAGGGCAATCGGGCGTTTTGCGTCTGCAGGAGTCAGCTAGCGCCACGGGCTAAGCAAAGCTTACCCGTAGAGCGCTCCGGAAGAGGCAATATGCCCAACTTGCCTACAGAGAGGAACGTGCTTGCTATCAGAGAAGCAAAAGCGGTATACTGGGAACAATATGAAGCCCGAACATTTTATCGGACTCGATATCGGCACCAGTGCAGTTCGCTGCGTAGTCGGCATGTATGACCCGAACGGTAGTAACGGGCCGTCAATTATTGGCCACGGTTCGGCCGCTAACCAAGGCATGCGCCGCGGCGCCGTCGTGCACGTCGAAGATGTTACCGATGCCATTGTCAAGGCCGTCACCGAAGCCGAGCGTATCTCGGGTACGGCCATTAAACGCGCTACGGTAAACGTTAACGGCGCCCACGTTGAAGGCATCAATTCCAAGGGTGTAATAGCTATTAGTTCAGCCAACCGCGAAATTTTATTAGAAGATCGACTCCGGGTCGAAGAAGCCGCCACTATAGTTAACCTGCCGAGCAACCGCGAGATTGTCCAATTCTTCGCGAAAAACTATAGCCTCGATGGTCAGCGCAGTATTAAAGACCCCGTTGGCATGCAGGGCGTGCGGCTAGAAGTCGATGCCCATATCGTCACTGCGTCGAGTCCTAACTTACGTAACTTGGACCTGGCGCTAGAAAAGGCCGAGATCGAAGCTACGCACCACACCGTATCAAGTTTAGCCGCCGCCGAAGCGGTTTTGACGCGCCAGCAAAAAGAAGCCGGCACGGCGTTAATTGATATTGGTGCTGGTACCACTAACCTTATTGTTTTTGAAGATGGGGAAGTGCAGCACGTGGCCGTCCTGCCACTTGGTGGCCAGCACATCACCAATGACCTCGCTATTGGACTAAAGACCGACCTCGATATTGCTGAGGCCGTAAAGTTACAACACGGTGATTTACGTCCAGGCTCTAAAAAGCTCAATGCCGCTGTTAAAATTGGTGACAAAGCCCATAACTTTGCGGTTGAAACCATCGAAATTATTATTGAATCGCGCGTTGAAGAGCTATTGGAATACGTCGATAAAGAACTCCACAAAATTAAGCGCTCGCGCAAGTTGCCTGGAGGCATTGTGATTGTGGGCGGCACCGCTAAACTCCCCGGCATTGAAGAGTTTACCCGTGACAAGCTCGAACTATCGGCCCGCGTTGGTACGCTGCGCAATATCACTGGCCTCGCCGATACAGTCGAAGACGCTAGCTTCACCGTGGTGGTCGGTTTGATGCTGCTCGACATGCTGTTGTTGCCAGATTTACCCCCCAACCGTGATTCGGCCTCACAGAGCGCCCGCGGGCTTTTGTCATCTGTTATGAAGCGCTTCGCTAAGTAAAATACAGCCCTAAAAATAGACGTAAGCTAGTTGAAATATGCATACATTTATGTAGCAATTGGTGTATACTTTGAGCAGAATTGAGGGGTAGCAGATATATGGCAGACAGGGAGCAGACGTCGGTTCTTTCGCAGCAACTACTGTTGAGCGTGGCCGAACAACTCAAACTGCCGTTACTCCAGCTCGCCCGCCAGGCCGAAATTGGCCAACTAACCAAAAAACCTGACTTGCAAGCCATGCAGGCTACAGCCGACACTGCGCTCCGCATGCTCGACAACTATGTCTTGGGTGTCCGCATGGCGCTAGACCAGTACCAATTAGAGCTGGAGCCAGTTTCGGTTTCTGCCGTGTTGTACGACAGCGGCCAAGAACTGAGTCGCTTAGCCCGTAACTATGGTGTCGATCTGGAACTCCACATTGGCGGTCGGTTCGGTACCGTTATGGCTAACCGCGTTGGGCTGCAGTCGGCCTTAGTGAGCTTAGGGGCAGCGCTAATAGAAGCCTTGCCGGCGCTAGAACAGCCGCAACTAAAGCTACAGCTGGCCACCCATCGTTGCCGGTATGGCATTGTCGCCGGGCTATACACCGATACCCAGCAACTCACTACCGAAGCACTGCGTCATGGGAGGCAACTTATGGGGGGCAGTCGGCAGCCACTAATGGACGTGACCCATACTGCCGGTGCAGGTGTCTTTATCGCTGATAGCATACTCAAGGCCATGCAGCTCAAATTGCAGGTGTCCCGGCATAACGGTTTATTCGGACTTGGGACCGTTTTGCTGCCTAATCATCAAATGCAGCTGGTTTAGTATATGGCGCACATTATTCTCATCGAACCCGACCGCGTGTTAGCGGCTACCTATAAGCAGGGTCTGGAGGCCAGTGGCAACAGCGTCGTTATGTGCGCCAGCGCCCAAGCCGCCATTTTTGCAGCCGATGAAAAGCGTCCCGACGTTATTGTCAGTGAGCTACAGTTAATTGGGCATTCCGGAATAGAGTTTTTATACGAGTTTAGGTCCTATACCGAATGGCAAACCATACCGGTCCTTATTCATACACAAGTACCACCGGCCGAATTCAGCAACTCATGGAGTCTGCTGCGCGATGAACTGGGAATTCATGAGTATATGTACAAGCCACTTACCAGTTTTCAACAGTTGCAGCGTTCTATTGCTGCCTGTCTAAATTCGACCATACCAGTTTCCGTATGAATCAATTAACGACAACCGGCATCATATTGAGCCGGACCGATTTTGGCGAAGCCGATAAAATTATTACGCTACTAACGCCAGATCACGGCAAGCTCCGCCTGATGGCACGCGGCGTGCGCAAATCTAAAAGCCGTCTTGCGGGGGGTGTAGAGCTCTTTAGTGTCAGTGACATTGTATATATAAAAGGGCGGGGCGAAATTGGCACGCTTATCAGCGCCCGTTTAACGACTCATTATGGGCGCATTGTCCATGACGTCACTCGGACTATGTTGGGCTATGAACTTATCAAACAGCTCAATAAAGTTACCGAGGACGAACCAGAAGCTGAGTACTTCACGCTGTTGGAGCAAACCTTTCAGGCGCTCGACGACGCAACTATTCCCATCGAACTGATACGATACTGGTACGGCGCGCAGTTACTGAAACAGGCGGGCTACTCACCAAATCTTTATACTGACGCTAGTGGCGAGAAACTGACGGCCGATGTAAGCTATGATTTTAGTTTTGACGATATGACCTTCACCGCGAACGATAACGGCCGCTACAGCGCCGATCATATCAAGTATTTGCGGTTAGCTTTCAGCGGCAACATTCCAAAACTACTCAGCCAGGTAGAGGGCGGGGCAGCGCTACTCCCCGAGCTACTCCAAATTACGCAGACACTGCTCGTAAATCATATTCAGCGGTAACTGCGCGCTCTCAGGCAGGCTTGCATATTGTATGCAACGGGAGTTTAATACAGTAATTAAGCAACATGGAGACAAAATGAACAAATTACCAGTAGCGGTGGGCGCAGCTTTAGCAATTGTTACTACTGTAGGCGTGGAACAGGCAGTTGAACGACCACGAGAGGATACACACTTCGTGATGGATGTGCAGGATTGCGCAAATCTTGCCGGCAAAATTATAAGTACCGGAGGCATACAGGGGCCGGAAGTATTTCTAGAACCATGTGGACAATTCCGCGATGATATTACAGCCGTTTCGATTGTCGGTGCACCCGGCGGCGAACAAATCCTAGGTTCGCAGATTCCTCAACCACTAGAACTTCTAAATAAAGAACTCAACTCTGCAGTTAAGGCTGACAAGGAAATAACCGATTCTAATAGATCTGATAGAAATATAGAATGGGCATTTGCGGGTTTAGCAGGCCTCGTCATAGGCGGGCTGGGTTTCGCTGCTGCAAACAGATTAGGTGGAAGCCGTGGTAAAAACGGCGGCTCAACTAAAGTAGCCTAAGGACTAATTAGGCCTCATAAATATATTCGAGTATAATCAAAACCAATATGAGCGAAGTAAAAATGGAAGATATCGTCAGTCTCTGTAAGCGCCGCGG
>JACMNI010000048.1 GCA_014378615.1 Candidatus Saccharimonadota bacterium
GGACCAATAGCGCCATCGAAGCCTAGTTTCTGAGCCTCTACAACACGCTTGTCGGCATGTGGCACATGGCGCACTTCTCCAGACAAACCCACTTCGCCGAACACGACGGCGTTTTGCTTGAGCTGGAGTCCTTTGGCGGCAGAACCAATGGCGAGACAGATTGCTAGATCGGCAGCGGGTTCAGTTATGCGCATACCGCCGACAATATTAATGTAGATGTCTTGTTCTGATAAATTAAGCTTGGTGCGGCGTTCGAGCATGGCTACAAGTAAGTTCAATCGATTTAGGTCGAAGCCGCTGGCGGCGCGCTTTGGATACCCGTAGCTAGATTTATTAACTAACGCTTGTACTTCCACTAGTAAGGGCCGAGTACCTTCAAGGGTTGCCAGGACGACAGAACCGTCGCTGATCTGCCGCTCAGCTAATAAAGCGGCTGATGGGTTAGTCACGGGCTGTAACCCCTGCTCTACCATTTCAAAGATTCCGGCTTCATTGGTAGAACCAAAGCGATTTTTGATAGCGCGCAAAATCTTAAAACCGCCATACCGATCACCTTCGAGCTGCAATACCACGTCTACGACGTGTTCTAAGACCTTAGGACCGGCGATTGCGCCCTCTTTAGTTACATGGCCCACTAACACAACGGCCGTGCCCGATTGCTTAGCAGCGGCCGTTATAAGATGGGTGCTATTTGTAATCTGGGTGACAGTACCCGCAGCTGAGGCAATCGCGCTGGCCTGCAGGGTTTGGATCGAGTCGACAATAACCAGTTTGTAGGCTCCGTTGGCGATTGTCGCGGCAATATCATCGGCCGACGCGCTCGTGGCCAATTGCAGTTCCGGACGTAAGGTGCCGAGTCGCTCAGCGCGCAGGCCAATCTGATAGGCCGACTCTTCCCCGCTAATATAGAGCACTGGTACCTGCGCGGCCACGGCATACGCTAACTGTAAAAGCAATGTACTTTTGCCAATGCCGGGTTGTCCGGCAATCAAATTTACGCTTCCAGCCACAATGCCGCCGCCGAAAACCAAATCTACATCCGACATACCAGTTTTAAGGCGAGGCTGATCGGCTTTGATTGATGCCGCGACTGATTGAGGCTGCAGTATGTGCCCACTTCTGACGCTCGCTTCCACAGCTGTACCCGTCAGTTGCTCCTGCATGGTATTCCATTCTCCACACTGAGCACACCTACCAGCGTAACTGCCGCTCTGGGCGCCGCAGTTACTACATTCAAATTTAGTGGGCGGACGTTTAGCGATGGTGGTTACTCCTCTTTATGTAAGTGTATCAGTTCGTTATTAACTATTGATTAATTTGCGTAGCCGTTGTGCTCAAGGCGTTGCTAAGCTCAGAAATCTGCATGGCTACATCGTTGCGGGACGCTACTAGCTGGTTGTACTGGCTGACCAAGCTTTGTACCAAGCGTACCTGGCGATTATAGTCATCTATCAGGCCATTGTATTCTGGCACACCCGCGTTGTACGCGGCCGTATCACCAGCCCGCCGCTTCGCTACTAAATCTTGTTGGCGGGCCGTTATTTGTCGCTGTTGCTGGTCTAAACTCGTTTCCAAAGTGCCAATGCGCTGCTTTAGGGCTGCCAGGTCGGCATCACTTTGTTTGATCGCCGCCTGTCGCGAACTAAATTCTGCCTGGTACTGATTGGCGAAATTGGTAACTTTGGTGCGGTCTTTAAAATACTGGGCGTAGTAAGCTTCTAAAGACTTCGGAAGCTGTGCAATCTCGGTACCGAATATGGAGTGCATTTCATTAACTACATCGTTTGGCTCACTCTTTTTATAGCCCTCAATCGTGCTTTTAATGCGCTCGTCTTGCAATTTATTATTGTAGTAATCTAGTAACATACCATCGACGCGCTGACGCTCTTTACGTGAAAGACGATCGTACGCTGCATGGAGCGTCTCGTGAGCTGCGGTTACCTGGGTTACGCCGTTGAGTCGGCTGTCATCTACCTTGAGTAAGAATATGCCATTTTGAGTGCTATGGTAACAGCCCAAAATAATGGTTTTTTCGCCCCCGCCATTCGGGCAGGCGTTTGAAAAACTAGCTTTCTCCTGTAGCTGCGGGTGGTTGACGAAGAACACTTTGCGGGTAGACGGTTGGAACCCATTCTGATCGGCGAGTTGGACAACTGATGCTGGTGCAGTGTAATTATAGAGTCTATAACTGTCATACAAATGTTGCCGCGCCCCATAGGCCGCCCCGACAAGCCCCACCATCAGCAGTAGAGTTACAGTACCAGTGTGGCTGCGACGCCGCGCCGGTTTTGCGTTACTTTGTTTTTCGGTATTTGCGTCCATAATCTATGGATTATTTTAACAGCCTGAAAGCCACCATGCTACTCATTACTTGTAACGTATTTAAGAGCGCCATTTTTGGCGGCTACTTGTATAATGTTGCCCTTGGCATACTTTTCAGCCAACAAGTCAAGCGCCAGGTGGTCTTCTATGGTGTCTTGAATCAAGCGCCGCAGTGGGCGTACACCGTTATGAGCATCGTAACCTTTGTCTAGTAAGTATTGTTTAGCCGCGGCTGATAGCTGAATGCTGAGCCCCTTCTTCTGTAAGCGTTGCTTGAGCTCGTCAATCTGCAGGTCGATGATTTTGAATATGTCTTGTTGAGTTAAGGCCCGGAAGACGATGGTCTTGTCGATTCGGTTGAGCAATTCTGGGCGCAATAGTTTCTTGAGTTCATCGCGGACCCTGCTTTCGTTGGCTTCGTGCAAGGCGTCTAAGTCTTTCTTGTCGCCGGCACTACGTACGCGGAACCCGAAATTGGCTTCTTTTTGTAGTTTATCGGCCCCGATATTGCTGGTCATGATGACGATGGTATTTGTGAAATCGATCTTACGGCCTTTGGCATCCGTTAAATAACCGTCTTCTAGCATTTGTAACAGCATGTTAAATACGTCTGGATGAGCTTTTTCTATTTCGTCGAACAGCACTAGGCTATATGGCTGGCGCCGAATCTTATCAGTTAATTGACCGCCTTCATCGTAGCCGACATAGCCAGCCGGTGCCCCAACTAATCGCGACACGTTGTGGTGTTCGCCGAACTCGCTCATGTCTATCTTGACCAGGTTCTCTTCGGAACCGAAGAATTCACGGGCTAACACACGCGCCAGCTCGGTCTTACCGACGCCCGTTGGCCCTAAGAATATGAAAGAACCGATTGGCCGCTTTTCACTGCCTATGCCACTACGGTTGCGTCGTACAGCGCGCGCCACAGCCGACACGGCCTCTTCCTGCCCGATGACAAACTTCTGCAGCGTCTTTTCCAACGTTAGTAGATATTTAGCTTCAGAACGGATGACTTTTTTTACGGGCACACCCGTCATACGGGCTACTACGTCGGCTAGATCCTCACTGGTCAGCGTCAGGCGCTTCTGCTCTTTAGCACCCTTGAGCAGTTTGGCGAGTTCATCGGCAATCTGGCTGGCTCGGGTTTTGTATTGCGCGGCGCGCTCGTAGTCTTCAGCGTCGACGGCTTCTTCAATCCGGGCGTTTACGAGTTTGGCTTCCTTCTGAAGCTTGCGGACATCAGGACTGGTTTTGCCTTTATCAACCCGCAAGTGGGCGGCACTTTCGTCTATAAGATCGATGGCTTTATCTGGCATGTAGCGGTCGTTAATGTAGCGCTTAGCGAGAGTGACGGCATCTTCTAACACTTCATCGCTAATTTTGACACCATGAAAGGCTTCGTAGTGTTTGCGGAGGCCTTTGAGAATGGCAAGTGTCTCTACAGGATTAGTTTCTGGAACCTGAATAGGTTGGAACCGGCGCTCCAAAGCGGCATCTTTTTCGATATGCTTGGCATATTCATTGGTGGTAGTGGCACCAACGACTTGTATCTTGCCGCGGGCTAAGGCAGGTTTTAATATGTTGCCGGCGTCCATAGCACCTTCAGCCGCACCGGCACCAACAATCAGATGTAGCTCGTCGATAAAGACGATGGTCTTGGTATCTTTTTCTAATTCGGCCATGACCTTTTTGAGGCGCTCTTCGAATTCACCACGGTACTTGGTCCCGGCGATCATGCCAGCCAAATCAAGCATGACGATACGCTTGTCGAGCAAGCTATCAGGTACGTCTTCGGAAATAATTCGTTGGGCTAAGCCTTCAACGATAGCAGTCTTGCCGACACCGGGCTCACCAATAAGGACCGGGTTGTTTTTTGTACGGCGATTTAAAATAGTTATAAGACGACGGATTTGATTCTCGCGACCAACCACGGGATCTAATTTGCCAGCGCGGGCCTGGGCAGTAATATCGGTACCATAAAAGTCGAGGGCCGTCTTCTTAGCTTTTTTGCTCCGGCGCTGGCTGCTAGTGGCGTCGCCATCGTCGTACTGCTGACGATTCAAGAATTGTTCCAGCTCGTTCATAATACTGTCGACATCGATATTCATGTCGCGTAACAGAATGGTAGCGCGGGCGTTCTTTTGGGTCAGGATACTGTAGAGAATATGTTCGGTACCGCAAAATTCTTGACTGTAATCTTGCGCCACATCATAGGCCATCTTGAGTGTTAATTTAGCGGTTTCACTCAGACCTTTAGCGCCCATATTAATAACGAGTGTCTTGGGAGTAAGGTTGAGGGCTAAGCGTGCGCGGTCGAGTGTGACGCCGGCGCTTTCGAGCATTTTACCGCCC